>DAORIL010000484.1:0-5456 GCA_035438525.1 Pyrinomonadaceae bacterium | reverse complement strand
GCGACTCAAGAACTATTATCAGGAAAAGGGTTATTTCTTTGTCGAGATCGGAGAAATATGCTCAGTCACCCCTGAATTTCCTAAGGATGAAGCGAATCCGGTAGCAAATAATTCGACTGAACTTTGTGAAATCTTAGGTGGTGCGAATTTAGATAAAAGGGAGGTTAATGTTACCTACACAGTTAATCTGAATCGCCGTTTGCGCCTCAAAGAAATTCGGATCGAAGGCACTAAAAAAATTACGGTTCCCGAAATTATTACGGTGCTTGATACACAAAAAGCAAGCCTGATCGGACTAATTCCGCGTCTCGGTTATGGGCGCGGCTATACCAGCAACGAAATTTTGAACGATGACCGCGAACGCATCAAATCCATTATGCGTGAACTGGGTTATCGAGGCGCTCAAGTCAAAGTAAAACAAGGGGTTTCTCCCGACGGGGAAAATTTAATTATTACCTTTGTCGTGACCGAAGGAATTCCAACCTTTATTGAAAATGTCGAAATCGGCGGTAACAAGGTCTTTTCCGAAGAAGCTCTGCGCAAAGAATTACCAAATTTGATCGGCAAAAATTACTCCCGGGCATTGGCGCGAAACGGCGCACAAAAAATTGCTCAGCTTTATGCCCGCGAAGGCTATTTTGATGCTGACATCAATTTTTCGATCGTTGATTTGCCGAAAACTGCGGATGCCACAGAGGAACAAGTCAAAGTCATTTATTCCATCGAAAAAGAGGGTAAAAAAGTTCTCGTCAATCGAATTTTGATCAACGGAAATGAATTAACCAAAAGCGATGCAATTCTTAAAACTATTGATTTGCGTCCAAATGAAGTTTTACGCGCCAAGGATATTTTTTCCAGCGAGCAAAATCTTTACTCAACTGATGCTTTTAAGCGTGTCGAAATTAAACCTGAACCTGCCGGAGAAAATTCAAACGGAGATTCTCAGCGTGATGTGATCATCAATCTTGAAGAACAAAAACCGCGCTTATTGAACTACGGCGGCGGTTATTCGACCGAATTCGGAGTCAGTGGATTTTTCTCAATTCGTCATTACAATCTGTTTGGTAAATTACAGCAAGGCGGAGCACGAGTCAGTTGGTCGCGTCTCCAACAACTCATTCAATTCGACTTTTTGAATCCGCGATTTTTGCGTGACGGCAAAAATAGTTTTGCGCCATTGAGTTTAACTTTGCAATATCAACGGGATTCGACGGTAACCCGATTTTTCCGCTCAGTTTTTGATCAGGGAACATTCGGAATTGTCCAAAGAATCGATGCAGAAGGCAAACCAATTGACACATTTGGTAAAAGAGTTGCAGATCCGACCATTAATCGTTTAACTTTTACGGCAGAAACCAGCCGCACTCTGAGCCAGAAAAACCGAAGCCTTTTGTTCCTGCGCTACCGATTTGAAGATGTCCGGCTATATGACATTGATAGTCTGTTAATTGCTGATCTTTTGCGGCCTGACCAAAAAGTTACGATTTCGGGATTTGGCGCAACTTTTGTTCGTGATACCCGCGCTAATTGTTCCCGAAAATATACTTTGCTGGAATTAATTTCTAAAGGCGAATTGAGTGATCCATGCCGTTATAATCCGTCCGATCCAACTCGCGGCAGCTATTTGACGCTTGAATACAACGTTTCCGCACGTGCGCTTGGAGGGAATATCAGTTTCCAAAAAGTCTCGGCAAATTATCAAGGTTATTATCAAATTCCCAAAGCAAACAACACCGTTTTAGCTGGACGGGCAATCTTAGGATTAGGTAATGTTTTATCAAAAAGTAATCGCTTTACAGGAGATTTAGCCATTTTCAACAACTCATTGCCGATTAGTGAACGATTTTTTGCGGGCGGTTCAACGACACTACGCGGTTTTGATTATGAATCAGCGGGACCTCGCGTGGTAATTACTCCGCAAGGCATATTTCGCAACAGTAAAGGCGAAATAGTGACGCTCAATCCTTTTACGGTTCCCTTTGGCGGGAATGGGCTAGCGATTGTTAATTTAGAAGCCAGAGTTCCCTTAAACGAAGCAGTCCAAGCCGTTCCTTTTTACGATGGCGGAAATGTTTTTAATCGGGTTGGCGATATTTTCAAACCTTTGCAGGGCGCAACCGGCGATATTTTGAAAGATAATTTACGCGCTACCTGGACCAATACTGTTGGATTAGGAGTCAGAATCAAAACACCTTTTGGCGGTGCGGTGGCGATTGATTACGGCTATTTAGTCAATCCGCCAAAATTTATCGTGCCTCAAACTGTCGGACCAAACGCGACTTTTCAACCACGACGAACGCAATTGCATTTTAGATTTGCTCAAACGTTTTAGTGAAAACAACGAGGCTCAAAATAAGCAAAGTCTGAAGTGAATTCAGCAACTTTTTTGCCCTTCACAAATTTTTGCAGATTACCTTTTAAGACTTTTTCTTCTTCGGAAAAATTTTTACCATTTCTTAAAAATTCTCCTTTAAATTTATATTCGACGTTGCGGTATTTTTTAGTCTTAAAACTTAATTTGTTATTTTCGGTTTTTATCCATACTGAAGACAAGTCGGCATCATTATCATCAATCGCATTATAGTCAATATCATTTCTTAAAATCATTGCTTGCCAAATGAGGTTTTCATTTTTTGAATTCCAAGAATCTTTAGCAAGTATAATTGTCGAGACTTCCGGCATTCCTTTGAAATCATCAGGACTAAACCAACCGTCATATCCTTCATCATCTTTGAACGAGTTGAAAAAAGACAAATTATTTTCAGTCTCGAAATTTTGAGGTAATTCAAATGGAGGTTGGGAAAAAGGAGTAATAGAAGCAACAGGAATAAATTTTGAATTAATATTTGGAACGGTTTCAACTTTTTCAGACTTAGAAAAGTATTTGAGATTCAATAATCCGAAAGCAAAAATTCCAATCGCAAATGTAAGCAAAGCAACTAAAAGTCTTTTCATAAAGCGTAGTCTCCAAGCGGAAATTTACGCCTCAAAAAAGTAAAAGTCAATAAAATTTTGGAATTTATTATCTTCTTAAAGTAAAATGCAAAACGATGCAGTCAATTTTTGAGAATATCGGAAAACCAACTAAACGCAATTATTTAAGTGCGTTTGTTTCGTTTTTGATGCCGTTGATTTGGATCTTTCTGCCGCAATTATTTGAGCCTTTGGAAATGATAAAGTCATATATTTTCGGAGCTACGCCGCCTAATGCGAATTATTTTACTTTGGCTGATGTTGCGTTACTTTCTTATTTTGGAACTGGTATTTTACTCGGAGCAATTGCAATAGGACTTCAAAATAAAACGATTACCACAATCACTTTTGCAACACTTGGAATATTGATGCATTTATTTTTCCTCGCCGGAACTTGTTTTGAGATTAAGATGCGAACCTCTAATTTGCAATTTTAATCCTAAATCTGCAATCCAAAATCGCCTCATTCCCCCTCAATTGTAATGAGCAATTCTAACAACACTAAGTTGAGTAAAAAAGATTGAAATTTAGCCAATAAGGCGGAAACACGCGTGTCAGCAAGTGTGCTAAACCGTTGTAGTATTTCAACTTTAACACCCTTACTAACGTGCGGGTTTCTGCCTACTTTCTCAAACTTTAAACTCATTTATTGACGCAAGATTTTTGCTTTTAATGATTACATTTTTCAACAGCAATTAATCCAAACTCATTTTCAGCAAATTTATTTATTACACAGCGAACTACATCTCTAAAGTCAAATTGCGGATAACAATGTTCAGGATCATGGTTTTCCTCTATTATTTGGTAGCAATCTTCATGTCTATGGATTGCTTTTACAGGAATCCAGCTAAGTGTATTCGGATGATCGTAAGTCTTTAAAGAAACATAAATTAATAGTTCCTTAATCATAATCACTCCCATTCAATTGTGCTTGGTGGCTTTGACGAAATATCATAAACCACGCGATTGACACCGCGAACTTCAGAAGTAATGCGTGAAGAGGTTTTTTGCAAAAATTCGTGCGGTAATCTTGCCCAATCGGCGGTCATTCCATCGGTAGAAGTCACTGCGCGAAGTGCGACAGTTTTTTCATATGTGCGGAAATCACCCATCACACCGACTGATTGAATCGGGAGCAGAACGGCAAAGGCTTGCCAGACTTCGTTGTAGAGCTTGAAATTGTGCAATTCTTCGATAAAAATCTTGTCAACTTTTTGCAATAATTCAACTTTTTCGGGCGTAATATCTCCCAAAATTCGCACCGCAAGACCGGGACCGGGAAACGGATGCCGTTGCAAAATTTCGTTGGGAATGTTGAGTTCTTTGCCAAAAATGCGAACTTCATCTTTGAAAAGTTCTCGCAACGGCTCAATCAATTTGAGCTTCATTTTTTCGGGCAAACCGCCAACATTATGATGCGATTTGATGGTCACGCTTGCTCCGCGAAGGCTAACTGATTCAATCACATCGGGATAGAGAGTTCCCTGCACCAAAAATTTTGCATTGCCGACTTTTTTGGCTTCTTTTTCAAAAACTTCGATAAATTTGCGTCCGATGATCTTGCGTTTTTCTTCGGGATCAACCACACCTTTTAATTCTTTATAAAAATCTTTTGAAGCATCCACGCCAATCACATTCAGATTCAGATTGGTGCGATACATTCTGAGTGTGTTTTCAAATTCATCCGCCCGAAGCAAGCCATTATTAACGAAAACGCAGGTCTGACGATTGCCGATAGCTTCGTGAACCAAAACTGCCGCCACAGTCGAATCAACTCCGCCTGACAAACCGCAAATGACATTGCCTGTTTCGCCCACGGTTTCTTTAATTTTGGCAATTTCTTCGGCAATAAAACTTTTAGCTGACCAATCGCCCGAACATTCGCAAATATTGACGATAAAATTTGAAAGTATCTTTTTGCCTTGCGGAGTGTGAGCAACTTCGGGATGAAACTGCACCGCAAAAAGATTTTTTTCGATATTTTCGATGGCAGTTATCATTTCGCCAGTTGTCGCAGTCGTATTAAATCCTTCGGGCACTTTGGTAACATGGTCGCCGTGACTCATCCAGACATCCAGCTTTTCGGGTAAATCCTGGAAAATCAGAGTTTTACCGCTCAAACGTTTGAGTTGTGCGTGTCCATATTCGCGTTGAGCGGCAGGCTCCAGATCTCCGCCTAGATCAACTGCCATCAACTGCATTCCGTAGCAAATTCCTAAAATCGGTGCAGAAATTTTATCGTAAAAATCAGCAGGAACCCGTGGCGCATCTTTATCTGTCACGCTCGAAGGTCCACCCGATAAAATCACGCCTTTCGGCTGGCGTTCAATAATTTTTTCAATTGAGTAGTGAAACGGGACAATTTCGCAATACACTCCGAGCTCGCGCACCCGACGAGCGATAAGCTGCGTATATTGCGAGCCAAAGTCAAGAATTAAAATAAGTTCATGTTGCATCGTTTTTGGCAAAAAATAAGGTTAATG
>DAORIL010000483.1:0-5457 GCA_035438525.1 Pyrinomonadaceae bacterium | reverse complement strand
AGAACGCAACGGGGTCAGTTCCCGGATTTGCTGCGACTGGCGGAACAAATAATCTGGTTTCGGTTGATGCTCTACAGGAATTTAAGATCCAAACATCAACCTACGCACCTGAATTCGGACGCACACCCGGCGCACAGGTTTCGATTGTAACGCGGGGCGGGACTAATGATTTTCACGGAGCGGCTTTTGAATATTTCAGAAATGAGAAATTGGATGCCAATGATTGGTTTGCAAATCGTGGAGGCTTTGCCCGCGCTCCTCTGCGAGCTAACAATTTCGGCGGAGTTTTCGGTGGACGGATCATTCGTGATAAGACATTTTTCTTTGCCTCTTATGAAGGACAAAGGCTGAAATTGCCACAGCAAAAACTTTTCTTTGTTCCATCTGATGCTTTGAGGGCTTCAACCGCAGTGGCACTTCAACCGATTATCAATGCTTTTCCGAGAGCAAACGGGGCTTTGGATACCTATACTCCGGCAGGCGGAACAGCCAGACCGACAGGCTATGCCAGATACAATGCTGTATTTTCAGATACTTCCGAATTAGACGCTTACAGCATCCGCATTGATCATAGTTTTAACGAAAAAGTCAATATTTTCGGGCGGTATAATGAAGCCCCCTCAAGTGCAGTCAATCGCCTGGCAAATCCGACGACTCCGGGAACAACCACGGCAAATACACGAACTTTAACGATCGGTTCAAACCAGATCTTTAGCAGTAATTTTGTAAATGACATCAGGTTTAATTACACCAAATTCGATTCGCGGCTGGTCTTAGAATTGGACACACTCGGGGGCGGAGTGCCATTTTCTCTTTCAAGTATTCCGGGAATTTCGTCTGCTAAAAGACCCGTTTTCGGTGTGTTTCTGTTCGATTTCGATCCTGCTACCTTCGGGCAAAGACATTCCGATATTCCGGGAATTTTTATTGGAGAACTTGGGTCAAGCAACACACGGCAATACAACATTGTTGACAATTTGTCATGGCAAAAAGGCTCTCATGCTTTGAAATTCGGCTTTGACTTTCGACGTTTGATGCCAAAATTCATCGAATATGATTTCTTTCAAACCTTGACGATTTTTACTGCCGCATCGTTGACCAGCGACCTTTTCGGAATTGGTCCAAATCCGATCATTGGCGGAGTGGTCAATCAAATTCAAACCCGCGCCGATTCCGGTGAAAGAAATGTGATTTTCAATAATTATTCGTTTTATGCTCAAGATACCTGGAAAGCAACCCGTTATTTAACTTTAACTTACGGAGTTCGTTATGAAGTAAATCCGGCGCCATATGAAAGAGACGGGAAAAATCCAACAATTGTTACGAATTTAGGAACCCCGGCAAACATTGCTTTAGCTCCGGCAGGAACACCGCTTTATAGAACGACTTACAATAATTTCGCGCCTCGTTTCGGAGCCTCCTGGCAAGCTACAGCTAAAGACGGATGGGAAACTGTTTTACGGGGCGGTGCAGGGATTTTCTATGATCTTGGTGGTGGCGGTGCGGCTGGTGCAGCTTTCAGCAACACTTTCCCGTATGTTTCAAGCCGGACTCAGCAAAGTTTCTTCCCTGGCTTTACTTACCCGCTTTCAGCCGCAACGGCAGCGGCTAATCCGATAACTTCTACACTTCCTGCAACGACCAATGTTTATGCCTGGGCGGCTGACATCGTCTTGCCCAGAACCTATCAATTTAATTTAGCGGTTGAGCAATCTTTGGACAAAAATCAAACAGTTTCGGTTTCTTATGTCGGAGCGAGAGGAGAAAAACTTTTGCGGCAAGACTTTATCCAAAGTCCGAATGCCAATTTCCCCGGCATTATTGTTACCCGAAATACCGCTGATTCAAGCTACGATGCGATGCAGTTACAATTTACCCGGCGTTTGAACAACGGCTTCCAGGCACTTTTATCTTACACCCTGGCCCAATCCAGTGATACTGCTTCGAACGATGTTCAATCAACCGCAGGTCTAACTGTTGTTTCGGTAGAAGGTGACCGCGGACCTTCGGATTTTGATATTCGGCATAATTTCACCGGAGCAATCACCTATAACATTCCGACACCTTTCAAAGATAACAATGTTGCTAAAGCGATTTTCGGCAATTGGTCAACCGATGCAATTTTTCGTTATCGTTCAGAACCGCCTGTCGATGTGGTGGTCAGAAACTTAAACTTTAACTCCAATGGTGGTGCACAAACGACTCGTCCAAATATGGTGGTCGGACAACCGTTTTATTTATTCGGTTCACAATATGCGGGAGGAAAAATCATTAATCCGGCTGCTTTTGTCAGTCCCGGCGGAGGAAATCGCGGCAATTTGGGACGCAACGCGTTACGAGGATTTAATGCCAAGCAATTTGATTGGACATTACGGCGTGATTTCAAAATTACGGAAAATATGGGAATTCAACTTCGCGGCGAAATCTTCAACGTCTTCAATACCCCAAATTTTGGCAATCCAGACAATCTTTTGGGTAGTCCGACCTTTGGGCAATCAACCCAGATGCTTGGCAGAAGTTTGAATAATGCCGGTGCAGGCGGAAGCGGGTTGAATTCAGCTTTCCAAATTGGGGGACCTCGTTCAATTCAGCTTTCGGCGCGATTATATTTCTAATTTGTAAATGGTTAATTGGCGTATAATGCAAAAGTCAATTAACCATTCATTATCTCCAGGAGTTTTTCAGATGTTTTTCCGATTTCAAACGAAATTATTGCTCGTAGTTTCGCTAATTTCTGCCTTGTCGATTTTTGCCCAAACGCCGAAAGAGGTTGATTTGACCCAACTCGATGCAATCGTCGGCAAACAAAAATTCGTCAACTTTGGAGAAGACAGTCATTTTATGGTTGAAGTCCATAAATTCGTTGCCCGTGCTTTTCCGTATCTGGTTGAGAAAAAAGGTTTTCGGGTATTTGTTTTTGAGGCGGCGTGGGGAACCGAAGAAGCGTTTAGGGATTTTATGAATTCCAATAGAACCACAGTTACGGGCGAGGAATCATTTTATCTTAACGCTTTTAATTCAAAATACACCGTCCAGATGCTGATCTGGATTAGGGATTGGAATCGAAAACATCCAAACGACCAAATCCAAATAACGGGGTATCAGCCGGAACAACCCGTGACTGATTTCAGCGCGTTGTGGGATTTCACCGAAAAATCTGGAAAATTTGCATCCGCGGGATTAAAAGAAAAGGCAAAAGTTTGCCGGGCGGGAACCGGTGATTTCAAAACAAATATTGATTTTGTTATTGATACGAGTAAACGCCGTCGCAGCGGTCAAGCGACTTTTTCAAAGGAAGAAAGAAATTCCTGCAATCAGGCGATAGATTCGATTGAAAAATTTACCGAAACAAATAAAAAAGAACTAGTTAGAAAGAATTCGCGGAATGCTTATCTTGAAGCAACGGCACATTTGATCAGCCTCCGGGTCTATCTTAACACTTTAACTGTTGTTTTGGATGATAGTTTAGTTAATAAAAATCCAACCTTTGCTGAACAGCAGGCATTGCAGAAAAAAGCTTATGAGGAGGGCGACAAAGGGAGATTTGAAATTTTTGAGATTCTCCGCCAAACTCGTTTCAAAAACAAAAAGATCTTTTTTTGGATGCATAATTGGCACGCTATGAAGCACGCCAGCGAGGTGGAGGCTTACGGCAGAGGCCCGAGCGACCCGTCAATGCCCAAAGGAACGATTTCAATTGGCGAAAGAATGGCGAAGAAATACGGCAAAGATCTAGTAGTAATCGGAAATATTGTCCCGAAAGCCAACTGCAAAAATCCGATTTGCACTCCACCACCCGTGCCGGATAATTCGTTGGAAACTCCATTCCAAAAGGTGTTTGCCAACAATCCGATGTTGGTTGATATTAGTAAAATTACCTCATCAAATCGGGATCTTCCGATCAATAAAACGGGTTCACTTTACGCTGATATCAATCAGGGAACTTTTAATCAGGTCTTCTTGAATCGTCAGTTTGACGCAATCCTTTATTTACCGGAAACAACAGCAACTTTTGAGGATAAATAATTTATGAAACCACAGACTTTCACAGATAAACTCAGTTATTTTATTGATTTAATCCCTGTGCCTCGGTGTTTATCTGTGGTTACAATTTTGGTTTTTACTTTCAATTTTGTTTTCAGTCAAACTCCCCAAAAACTTCATTATTTTGTTAAAGCTAAACTTATCATCAATCCTGCCGACGGTAAGACAACTGAAAATGCCGTGATGGAAGTTTCCAGCGGAAAAATCGTCAAAATTGATAAAAGTTCTGGATTTAAAATTCCAACCGATGCCCAAATTTTCGATTATTCCGATAAATTCATTATTCCCGGTTTAATTGATACTCACGCTCATCTTTACACCAACTTAATTTTCGGACATTCAACCAATCCAGCCCTTCCGCCTCTGTTTTTGGCGGGTGGGGTGACTTCGATCCTAGCTCCCGGTTCGGGCGACCCGGAGGGCGATATTGCTCTCAAAAACCGGGTTGATTCAGGAAAAGTTGTCGGTCCGCGAATGTTTTTAGCCGGTGAATATATTGATATGGAGCCGCTTAATGTTCCCTGGATGGAAGCTGTCAAATCGGAAGCGGAAGCAAAAGCAAAACTTGATATGTGGTTTTCTCGTGGAACAACTGCCGTCAAAGTTTACACAGGAATGCGCGGTGAAATGCTCCGAACCGTTATCAATTATGCTCATCAAAGAGGGTTTAAGGTCAGCGGACATCTCGAAAGGGAAACCTGGGGCAATGCAATCGAGATGGGGATTGATGTTCTGCATCACGGAATCTATTCTTTTCCCGAAATTATGCCAAAGGATATTCCGCCGCAAACGATTGGAATGATTAACTTTGCCCCGCCCGAATACGATAAATACTATCAGGCAATTGTTGATGCGGATTTCAAATCACCGAACATTCAAGCGGTTTTCAAAGCCGCCGCTGATGCCAAAGTTGTTTTTGTTCCAACGGTTGTCGCACTGGAACCGCCGGATGCGGCCAAAGATTTTATGGCGGTGCAGCAGCCTTTTTTTGCGCCGGATGCCTGGAAAAGAGTTGAGCAAAGATTCAATGCCGAAAAGAAAAAATTTGCCGTTTTGCTGACACAGAAAAATGTGGAATTCGTTCGTGAAGCAAACAAAGCAGGGATATTACTTTCAACCGGAACGGATATGACAAACTTGCAAATGCTGCCTGCCTTTAGCTTATACCGCGAAATGGAACTTTTCGGTGAAGCAGGTTTAAAGCCTTTGGAAATTTTGAAAGCAGCAACTTACAACGGTGCTTATGCCATCGGCAGAACTGATCTGATCGGTTCGCTCGAAACGGGAAAAGCGGCGGATTTTGTTGTCTTGAATTCAAATCCCTTAGAAAATATCAGCAATGTCCGTCAAATCTTTCGAGTGGGAAAAAACGGAACAATCTATGTTCCCGAAGAAGTCACAAAATCGCTGAAA
>DAORIL010000482.1:0-5476 GCA_035438525.1 Pyrinomonadaceae bacterium | reverse complement strand
GAGGTGTTGGAGTTTGAGTTGGACGCTGATTTATTTTTTTGTTATCAGTATTTATTTGTGGGCGCGATTGGGCAGAAAGCAAGGTAAAACTTGCCCAGATTACGAGCAAAATGATGAAAAGGCTCAACTTTTTCATTTTTACGGACTCCGTTTAAAAAAATAAAGAGGCATTTTGAGAGATGCCTCAGAATAAGAAAAGGATGTCCTTACCAAATTAAAAAGGTAATCTATTTTTCATTGTCGGTTTAGGAGCCTGTTTGGTAGCAGTTGTGGGACTTGGCGAACCGTTGCCTCCAACTATATAACTATTTTTTGCCCGAACCACCGCATTGGTTTTATCAACTCTAACTTTTATCTGTTTGCGCTGACCGGGTTGTCCTGCTTTTTCAGGATAATAACCGATACTATATTGACGGCGAAGCTCTTCGGCAATCCCCGCAAAAGCCGAATCCAAGTTATATGTCGAACTGGCATCAAAATTTCTGCCGCCGCTGGCTTGGGCAAGATCCTGCAAATACTTTTGCGCTTTTTCGTAATCTTCTTTTGAACCGCCAATTCCGCCGCCGCCACCGATATTGACACTTCCGCCAGTTAAAATAGCTCCGATAATTTGTCCCCAACCGCCACCGCCACGACGCCGATTTTGCGGAGGATTAGAAGTTCCGCCTCCACCCATTCCGCTATTCATATCTATCGAAGTATCGTAGCGAATCGGATAAACCATTGCATCGAGTTCTTCGGCTTCTTTGACCGTTGTTTGATAAGTTGCGCGTTTAGACGTTGTTTCAACTCCATCGGTAAAAAGCACAACGGCTTTGCGACCTTGAATGTTTCGCAGTTGTTTATTGATAGCAAAATCAACTGCTTCATAAAGACTTGTCCCGCCGCCAAATTTGGCTTGTAGAATCGCATCTCTCAAAACAGCACGGTTATTTGTGGCTTCGGCTAAAACGTGAATTTTTTCATCAAATGAAATTACTGCAACCCGATCATTTTGGCGCAATTGATTGACAAAAGTTATTGCGGCGTTTTGGATTTCTTCGATTTTGAATTGGGTCGAAGCACTGACATCCAGCAACAAAATTACGGTAAATGGAGTTTCAAGCGAAGCAAAATATTCAACTTGCTGCTGCATTCCGTCTTCAAAGATCTGAAAATTCTGTTTTTGCAGCCCCGAAACAAATCTGCCGTCACGGTCTAAAACTGTAACAGGGATTGTCACAAGATTAGTTTCAACTTTGATAACTTCGTCGTCTTCAATTACTTCTGATTCCTTACTATTTGTTGTTGAAGTAGAAGGTGTAGATTTAGTATCACCAATTAAAACCGGCGGACGTTTAGTTGTCTCAGGCGTTGGAGTCGGAGAAGTTGTTTGTGAATTGGGATCAGACGGAGTCGTTTGATTTTGACTGTTAGGTAAATTATCCGTCACCACGACGCGCGGACGTGAACGACCTGACTGTGCAAAAACCGCTAAACTAAGCAAACCAACACACAAAATCAACGGGACAATTTTTTTCATTTAGTTTTTCCTCTCCAAAAGCGATTTTCAAACCACTACCATTCACCTTTGACGTAGATTTATTTAAACTAGATGCCAAAAATTTTAACTTCGACCAAGAAATTCAGCACCTAATTCGTGAAATTTTCTGCGAGTCGAATTAATGTTCACAAAAGGAAGTTTACGCCCATGCGTGCGATTGGTCAAAAGAATAAAGATGCGTTCCGCGGCAGGTTCAATCCAAACAGAGGTTCCAGTAAAACCGAGATGCCCGAAGCTGTCCGGCTGCAATGATTTAGACGCAGTTGATTCCGGAGTTGCGGCAAGTTGAAAAGCTATCGAACGCGCTTCGTTAAGATTCGGAGTGAAATCTGTGCGAAATAATTTGCAAGTTTCAGGTTTTAAAAGAGTAGTTTGATTAGCTAAAAATTGGTTTGCAATTTTAAAAGTTTCGTAAGCATTGGAAAAAATTCCCGCGTGTCCCGAAACGCCATTCATAAAATAGCAATTTCCGTCATGAACTTCTCCCCAAATCATTCGATTTCGGAATTGTGATTGGGGATTTAGGATTGCGTAACCAAGTTCAAGGCAAGTATTTTTCTCGTATTCATTTCCCTTTTCGCTGGCGGCAATCTGTTTTTGTAAAGATTTTGGCGGATTGTAAAAAGTATTTTGCAGATTTAACGGCTTGAAAATTTCGGTTTTCGCAATTTCATCAATTCTCTTGCCGTAAATTTTTTCGAGCAAAAACATCAGCGTCAAAAAATTTAAATCGCTATAAACAACTTTAGAATTGATTGGATTCTCAAGCGGTTGTTTTGAAATGCAATCCAAAATTCCCAATCCGAAATCCGAAATCAAATAAAACGGCAACCACGCCCGAAATCCCGAAGTATGGGTCAATAAATTTTGAATTGTAACCTCTCTTTTGTCGGCAGTATCAAATTCGCTGAAATATTTCGCAATTTTATCTGATAAATTTATTTCGCCTTTTTCAAGCAATTTCGCGCATAACAAACCTGTTACCAAAACCTTGGTCAAACTTGCCAAATCATAAATTGTCTCAATCTTTGCTTTGATTTTTTCAGGTTCAACTACGGCCAACCCAAGTGCATCTTGCAAAACAATTTCCCCTTTTTCTGCGACTAAATAAACCGCAGACGGAAAATCGTTGACATCAATTCGGGATTGTAGAAATTCGGAGATTTGTTCGCTTCTCATACATTTATAGGAGTTATTTAATCTTTTCAAATCGATCTTTGAAGCATAAAATCGGCGGGTCAATCAAAGGTTGATTACAACTTGATTCAAAATGAAAATTATCGCCTATTTTCTTTACCTCAAGAGGCTTTATGTAATCAACTCTCACATTATTTTCATCAAGGATTTTGTAGGCATAAACATTTTCTTCAACTGTTTCTTCTCCTTTCTTTAATAAAACTTTGACAGTATTATTGTCTTGAAAATTCATAAAAAATTTTGAATCTTTCTCTTTTCTCGTTTCAGATTGCCACTCGCCCAAAATAAAATGAGTCAATTTACGGTTTGGGTTTTCACTAAATGAAGAACAAGAAAATAAAACAGATAATAAAACACTGAGAGCTAAATACTGTCTTTTCATTCAAAACACTCCACTTACACATTCAAACGGCTTCGATGTGCGTCAATTTTATCCAACACGCCCAATGCTAAACTTAACGCTTTGCGTCCATCTTCGGCGGTGATCGGCGGAGTTTTATCTTCCAAAATGCAATCTAAAAAGGCTTCAATTTCTGCCCGAAGAGGTTCAATATCAACAATTTCCAAACGATTTATTTTAATTCCCAAAAGCGGATGCGCTGCTTCGGGGTTAAGCGAGGTCACAGAAGCGAATTTTGTTCCGTAATCCAAAACGACATACGAATTAGTTTGATAAAAACGGGTTTTGCGAATTTTTTCGGTGCCGATGCGTGACGCTGTAATGTTGGCAACTGCGCCGTTTTCAAATTCGATCCGGGCATTTGCCGCATCAACTTTGTCACTAATAACCGGAATTCCCACCGCGCGAATTTCGGAAACTTTTTCATCGACCAGCCATTGAATCGCGTCCAAATCGTGAATCATGACATCCAAAACGACATCCACATCCAAACTTCGATTAGGAAAAGGCGAGACGCGGTGGATTTCAAAATAAAGCGGTTTGGTAACGTGCGGACGGAGCGCGACCATCGCCGGATTGAACCTTTCGAGATGTCCGACCATCAATTTTGCGCCCGATTTTTCGGCGGCTGCAATCATTTTATCGGCTTCTTCCAGGGTTCGCGCAATCGGTTTTTCGACCAGAACATTGACACCTTTTTCTAAGAAAGCACAAGCAATTTCGCAATGAGTTTCGGTTGGAGTGACGATTGAAACGGCATCAACTTTGTCCAATAAATCATGCCAATCGGTAAAATAATTAGACGAGTTTTTTTCGGCGATTGTTTTGGCTTGTTCCTCGCTCGTATCACAGACGCCGACAAATTCGCCTTTGCCTGCCTTGGCTAATTCCGCATAATTTCGGGCGTGATGCTGCCCTAAACTCCCAACTCCGATAACTGCTGTTTTTAATTTGCTCATTTGTTTGTTTTTACTACGTTGTTATAATGAAATCCAAAAGTAAGTTGAAATTGTGATCAAGTTTTTTTCCGCTTTTCCACTTTTTCACATTTCTACTTTTTCACTTTAGTTTCTATGCGAAATTCTAACTTTCCAAAGGCTCTGTGGCTAGTCGTCATAGTTGGTTTTATTGTTCTGTATTTTTTCGGGCTTAATTTTGTGCCTCTGCTCGGTCCTGATGAGCCGCGTTATGCTCAGATCGCCCGCGAAATGTTTGAACGAGGTGATTGGTTGACACCTACTTTGGGCGGATTTAATTGGTTTGAAAAACCCGCACTGCTCTATTGGCTGCAAATTGTTGCTTATCACCTTTTTGGAGTTTCCGAATTCTCAGCCCGTTTTTTCTCAGCAATTTTTGGTTTATTGACGGTTTTCAGCATTTATCGGCTCTGTCGCAGAGTTGAAATAATGGTCGAGAAAAAAGGTTATTATTCGCAAAACGCACAGGGTTTAGCCAAATTTACAATGATCTCTCTGGCAACGAGTGTTGGATTGATCGCCTTTTCGCGCGGGGCAAGTTTCGATATTATTCTCACTTTTCCAATAACCATGGCATTGGTCTGTTTTATGACCTTTGAACTTTATGCGCCACACGGTCAGAGCGACCACGATTTTCGCGGTTATTTCCTCTCCGATTTATTATTTCTTGCGCTTTTTTACATTTTTATTGGAGTTTCGCTATTAGCCAAAGGATTGGTCGGAGCAGTAATTCCTTTTGGAATAGTTTTCACTTACTATTTCTTTCAACTTCGTTTCCCACAAAGGCTCTTTATTTTTAGTCTTTTCTGGGGAATTCCGTTGGCAATTCTGGTCGCTTCGGCGTGGTATTTGCCAATGTATTTGACGCACGGTTACGGATTTATTGACGAATTTTTTGTCCAGCATCATTTTCAACGCTATGTCTCAAATAAATATCAGCATCCGCAGCCTTTCTATTTTTTCTGGTGGGTTTTGCCGGCTTTGACGGTGCCATGGATTCCATTTTTGATAATAGCAATCTGGAATGCACGCAATTGGCGGCGCGGAATTGCTCAGATTCCCAGTGATTATTTACGTTATTTTGCTTTTGCGTGGATGCTTTTTCCGATTGCGTTCTTTAGCTTTTCGGGTTCAAAACTGCCGGGTTATATTTTACCCGCTTTGCCCGGAACGATGATCTTAGTCGGAGACAGGATCCGCCGTTTTGTCAAGAATCACGAATACAACGAGTGGCTGATTTTCGGAATGTCGAGCGGCACACTTGTCGTTTATTTTTTAATACTTTCACTTTTTGTCAAAGGTTTTGCCTCGCACGAAACGGTTAAATATTTGATCGAAAAAGCTGATGCAAACGGTTAT
>DAORIL010000481.1:0-5490 GCA_035438525.1 Pyrinomonadaceae bacterium | reverse complement strand
GCAGATCAATGCACTGCAAGGAAAATTCAGTGCAACGGAAAAAACAATTGCCGAATTGCAAAAAATCATCGAACAAATCAAAAGTGAAGTAAACCAACCTGATGAACTTACTGCAGGAGTTGCCACTTTGACCCGTGCCTCAATCGAAGCCTTGACCGCACGTTTGCGTGGACGCTTGCTCGAAGCCCAAGGCGAAGAAACTAAAGCAGCGCAGGAATTTGAAAATGCGGCAAATCTTTTTAGCCAGCTTTCCGGTGGAAGTCCTTCGGGAGCAATTGCCAGTTTGCGGGCGCGACTTGCTTTGATTTACAGCAACCAGAATAATTTTGAAAAATCACGCGCCAACGTCCGTGAAGCAATGCGATTGCGTTCACGTCTGCAGCAGGAAAACGGATTAGCTTTTGCTCTGATGCAAGCCAGCCGGATCGAACTTGCCGCCAAACAACCGGACGCCGCCTTAAAATTTGCCCGACAAGCCAAAGCCTCTGCTTTGCAATTGACTCTCGAAGATATTTTAGCTGAAGCCAACGAAGTTGAATCCGATGCGCTTTTAGCCAAAAATTCGGCTAACGATTCGCTCAAATTTGAACAGATAATTGTTGGTTACAAATCGGCAATTGAGGTTTATCGCAAACTCGAATTACGCCCATTTTTAGCCCGAAGTTTAAATAGTTTGGGCGTGACTCTCAAACGTGCAAATCGTCCTAAAGAAGCCGAAGCTGCTTTCAAAGAAGCTATTGAGGTGATTGAATCGATCCAGACGAGTTTTTCAGATTCCGAGGCTTCCGTCTCATTTTTGAATCGGCGTGATATTTCGATAGTTTATCAGCAAATGGTTGATTTATTGGTTGCCCAAGGTCGTTCGGAAGAAGCCTTGCAATACGCCACGCGCTCGCAACGACGGGACTTAGTTGAGGCTTTGCCGATTTCCGAAATAAAATTTGCGGGAAAATCTGCCAATATTTTGCAAGAAGCTGCAAATGCTGAACAGCGCGAAAATGCCGCCCGTAATAATCTGGAAGATACTCTGGGAAAAGCCAGCACCAAACAAACGTCATACATTAATCAAATCGGCGCGGCGCGACAGGATTATGCATTGGCAATAAAAAAACTCGAAATTGAACAACCTAATCTGCGTTTTACGGTTCGTCCGACTGATTTGTTAAAACTTCAATCCACGATTGCGCCCAACGAGGCTCTTATTTCTTATCTTGTCACCCCCGAAAAACTTTATATTTTTGTGGTTAAACGCGGAACTGTTGCAGTTCGCTCGGTTGAAATCAAACAACGTGATCTACTGCTGTTAGTGGCACAAGTCCGCGAAAGTTTAAGCGGTTTTGCTGCTGATTTTTACGCCCTTTCGACCAATGCCGAGATAGGTTTTGCTGCTGAAAAGGCTCGAACAGATTTACGAAATGATGATAAATCGGAACATTATCAAAAGACTTTATTACCGCTAAGATCTGCACTTGCCAAATTAAATTCAGTGCTGATTGCTCCGATTGACGATTTCTTGACGGGGACTGAAACGCTCAAAATCATCCCTAATGCCGAATTATTTTTATTGCCATTTTCAGCACTGATTTTGCCCAACAACACCTATTTGATTGAAAAATACAACCTTATTTTTTTGACCGCCGGAGATTTGATTAATGCTCCGACCAAGCCTTCAAACGGTTCGTTGGTGGCTTTTGGTAATCCGAGTGAAGCCGGACTGGACGGAGCATTAGATGAGGTCAAATCTATCGGAGCAGTTTTTCCGCGATCGCAAATTTTTGTTGAAGAAAAGGCAACTAAAGCTCAACTTTTTAACCTGACATCTGCCAAAATTTTGCACTTTGCAACCCACGGAAATATCCGTTCACCGCTGGAAAACAGCAATATTCAATTAGCTCATTTACCTAATTTAGCCAATCCCGATTTAAGCTACGGCGAAATTTATGCGTTGCCGATTGCATCAACCGAAATGGTGGTTTTATCAGCTTGTCAGACTGCTTTAGGCACCACTTCGGGAACTGAAGTTGGTGTTTTTATCGAAGCATTTCGGACTAAAACGGAATCGGTGGCAGCGAGTCTCTGGTCGGTGGACGATATTGCGACCAGAGAATTGATGACCGAGTTTTATCGAAACTTAGCCAAAGGCGAGCGGCGGGCAGTAGCGATCCGAACAGCTCAACTCAAAATATTACGCGATGGACGAATGAAAAACCCTTTGTTCTGGGCGGCATTTGTCCTTTATGGAAACGGCGAAAAACTTTCCGGTAATGTCGTTCCGGTTAAAAAAAAAATCAACTAGAAAGAATTGACAAAAGAGGCAGAAACACGCGCGTGAGCAAGTGTGATAATCGTTATAAAAGTTCAACTTGAACACCCTAGACTTTCGTGCGGGTTTCCACCTTTTTATCAAAGATTTTAAAGGAGACTTATCAAATGAAAAACGAAAATGAAATGGTGACAAGTATTTGGGGGAAAATAACCCGCCGCGAAATGCTCAGAAATTTGGCGATTTCTGGATTAACACTCGGTTTGAGTGGAACAGGTATTTCTCAAGTTTCTAAGGTTGATGGAATCCAACCGCCACCAAAAGCGGTCGGGGGAACGCCTTTCCGTGAGATTACAAAATTTCAAACGGTTGAGGATGAACTTCTTGACCTCAAAAAACTGCAAAAATATGGAACGCCAAAGCCGCGAACACGGGATACCTCTTGGTTTGACAAACCGAGTAATGCCATTGGAGTCAGTCTTTTGCAATTTACCAACACTCCGATTTCACCGCTTAACACCTGCGCCCAGGCGGCCTGTGCAACGATGTTAAATTATCACAAAAAAGCCCCGCAAGGATTTACCGGTGATGGAATCACCAACGAAATTTATCGAACACATCCGCCAAATTATGGTGAGAACGGAACTTCTTTTTATTTTACTGAAAAAATTTTAGTCGATTACGGCTTGAAAACATGGACTGGCAGAAGCAATGAACTGACGGAAAAAGTAATCACCGAAAAATTAAAAACCTGGGTTTCGCAGGGCTTCCCGTGTATTGTCCTGGTGGATATAAAGATTCCGCTTAAGCAAACCTTTGGCCCGACGCAAGGTCATTTTGTAACGGTTTTTGCCTACACTGACACGCACGTTTTTATGACCAATTGGCACTATAAAAAAGTAGGCGGTTGGGCTAATGATTGGGAAACTTTTATGAAAGCGTGGAGCTTACCTGATAGTCAAAATCATCATCTTTTGTTAGCCGGTTGGGTATAAGATCAATAAAAATCGGGGTAGCTATTAAAAATAGTCACCCCATTTTTTCCTTTACTCGCGCGAAAATTTCCCGTCATCACCTTTTTCTTGTTTACAACAAACCGTTCAATTTCTGATACTTGCAGGAAAGTTTTAGAAGTAGGGATTATTTATGAATCAAGAAAAACTCGAAAAAGAAGTTCATTATTTGAAAATTTATGCAGGGGTGACAACGCTAATTTGTGCAGTTGTTTTTCTGTCGGCTTTTACAATCAGTAAAAATCAAAAATTTGATGAGATTGAAGTTAAACGAATCAATGTTGTGGACGATGACGGGAAATTGCGGATGGTAATTTCTAACAAAGACCGCCAGCATTTTGGGATTAGTGACGGGAAACCAATCGAAAGGAAAAACGGCCGACCAACTCCGGGAATCATCTTTTTTAATGATTCAGGCGATGAAATGGGTGGACTTGTCATTGGTAATAACGGTGGAAAAGGTCATTTTGGCTCTTTCACTTTTGATAAAGTGCAAGGTGACCAAACCATAGGTTTTCGGCATTTAGAAGGTAATGATGGAAGTTACGAAAGCGGATTAGCAGTTTGGCAACAGCCAAATATTACTTCGACCGAATTGAGCGCGAAATATGATGCTCTTTATAAAATAACCGATAAAGAAGAGAGAAAAAAAGCTGCTCAAAAAATGATTGATAACGGAGAACTTCCGACAACAAGATTATTTGTTGGAAAAACAAGAGATGAAAACGCCACTGTTATTAGAATGTCGGACATCGGCGGAAAGACCAGAATCGAAATGTCTGTTCAAGCAAACGGAAATCCAAAACTCAATTTCTTAGACGAAAACGGCAAAGTGATTTATAGTCTTCCAGAAGATGCTAAGAAATAATCGCCTATTGTTAGATAAAATCCGGTCAACTCAATTCCTAAAACATTTAGCGTTTTTGGTTTTAGGGTGTTTGAGTTGGCTTGGTTTTTCTTATCTTTCCGTTCTCTCCGTAAAAATCCCGAAAGGTCGTTCAATTTATGATTTTCCTTGGAGTTCTGACGCTCCGATTTGGGGTTTTGGTTTCTGTTTAATCGGAGCATCTCTGATTATTTTAACGAAATGGTCGTTTGGGTTGTTGAGCGAAAAATCCAAAAGCGTTTTGCGGGATTTTGTTGTTTTGCTTTGTCTGATTCCCATTAATTCGTTGATTATTACGGCATTTTCAATTCTAGTTCTCAAAGTAACAAATTCAGGAGGAGAAAGACCTATCGAATGGGACTGGGTGGTAGGTTTTCTTAATGAGTTTATTTCGCAAAGTTTTGTTTCAATGACCTGCATCGGCTATTTCTACTTAAATCTTGTAAACCAAACAAAAGAAAGTCTGACACAGGCGCAGCGGGCAAAAGCCGAGATAGAGCTAAAAACGCTTCAGCAAAATATCGAGCCGCACTTTTTGTTTAATAATCTCAATGTTTTGTCATCGCTGATCGAATCAAATCCAGGCAAAGCCAATGTTTTTTTGAGCAAACTAGCCGAACTTTACCGTTACATTTTGCAAATGCAAACACTTGAAATTGTGCCGCTTAAAGACGAGTTGGATTTTGCCCGAAACTACGTTTATTTGTTGCAAGAGCGTTTCGGCAATGCGTATAATTTCGTCTGGCAAGTGCCTGAAAGTAAATTGAATGGGCAAATGATAGTGCCTGTTGCTTTGCAAACTTTAATCGAAAATGCTGTCAAACATAATGCCGGAAGCAACGAAAATCCTTTGCAGATTTTGGTAAACTTAGACGAAGATTCATTGTCGGTTGAAAATGAAATCCGGGAAAAACAACTTACTTTTCAAACCAATCAAAGCGGTTTACAAAACCTAAAAACACGCTACGCATTTTTGACCGACAAACCGATTGAGATTGTGCAAAATGCTGACAAATTTAAAGTTACATTGCCATTGATTTATACAGAGGCAGAAACACGCGCGTCAGCAAGTGTGTCAGCTATAATGAAAACACGCACCTAAACAGTCGCGCTTCTGCTTTAGACTATGAAAGTATTAATCATCGAAGATGAACCTCCCGCACGCGAAAAACTCGCCAAATTTGTTTTGCGTTACGATAAGAAAATCGAAATCCTCGCCCAAATCGAAAGCGTTAAGGAAACGATTCGCTATTTTGAAGAAAATCCTGCGCCCGATTTGATTTTTGCCGATATAGAATTGCTCGACGGTAATATTTTTAAGGTCTTTG
>DAORIL010000480.1:0-5504 GCA_035438525.1 Pyrinomonadaceae bacterium | reverse complement strand
GTTGGGCGGGAGCGCGTCCCCAGAATGAAGCGGATCCCGTTCTAACCGGGATCAAGTCTTCGGCGGGACAGCAAGAGTTATGACAGCAAAGTCCATTCTTCTCGGCATCGCCGCCGGGCTCGTCTCGGCCATCGTGTTCGCTTCGGCGAGCACCGGAGAGTTGCTGCCGCGTATCCTGCTGCTCCTGCTGACACCGTTTTCCCTTTATCTGGCCGGTCTTTGTCTGGGGCTTCTTCCCGCGCTTGCGGGTGGGGCCGCGGCCTGTGCACTCATTCTCGTTTGGGCACGAGGTCCATCAGGAACATTGACGGCATCCACCCCTGCCTCTTTTAACAATTTAATAGATTCAAGTGTCTTATCTGCGTCGCAGCCTTTGGGTGGCAGAACTTCGACGGAAGTTACAAATTTTCCATTTGCAATCTTATAACCCCATTTTGAGCGATCCGCCAATGGCATAACTTCAACATCTGCAGGTTTTAATTCCTGAACGGTGGCAGGTTGCTTAACAAAAGTTTGGGCGGTTTGTCGTGGTGAAACTGACCGAATGGCATCTGAAATTAGTTTGATGTGTTGCGGAGTTGTTCCGCAGCAACCACCGATAAAACTTGCTCCAACTTGGATAAATCGGCGTGCAAATTCCGCCATATATTCGGGGGAGCACATATACATTTGCCGACCTTGAACATCCCGCGGCAATCCGGCATTTGGTTGTGCTGAAAGTTTTTTATTGGTAAATTCCCGCATTTTTTCGAGGGCATTGAGGAAGAGGGCAGGACCAACCGAACAATTCAAACCAATAACATCTGCGCCCCATTCGTCCAAACGTTTTGTGAAAATCTCAGAAGTTGCTCCAAAGACAGTGTTTCCGTCCATTTGTATCGCAATTTGAGCAACGATAGGCAAATCGCAAATTTCTTTTACCGCTTTGATGGCCTGTTGAATTTCGGATAAATCCGAAAAAGTTTCCAGCACAAATAAATCGATTCCGCCGTCTAACAAAGCTTCAGCTTGTTCCTTAAACATTGATTTGGCTTCTTCAAACGACGTCGGTCCATATGGCTCAATCCTCAAACCAAGTGGACCGATAGTTCCGGCAACCAAAACATTTTTTCCAGCGGCTTCGCGGGCAATTTTAACTGCCGAAAGGTTTATATCGCGGATTTGTCCATTCAGACCAAATTTTTGTAACTTATTATAATTTGCACTAAAGGTATTGGTTTGGATAATGTCCGCCCCGGCTTTAACATATTCCTCGTGAACCTCGCGCACAAGATCTTTATTAATAAGGTTTAGCTCATCGTATGAACGATTTATATATATTCCTTTTTCATAAAGACGGGTTCCCATTGCACCGTCAAAAACGTAAATATGTTCGGATTCGATTAACTCACGAAAATTTCTCATAATAAAAAAGCCTCGTGCTAAAAAACGAGACTCAAAGGGTAAAATTTTTGTTTGAATCAGCTTTTTAGCAGTTTGTTTAACGTGGTCGCAAGTCGCATTAACTCACCACAATTGTTGAAATTCAATGATGCTAGTTTGAGCGTCAAGTGTCAAGCCTCAAACGGGTTGTTTCAGTTTTCCAAAAAAAGCATATCCGGCGTTTTTACCAATAATTTCTAAACGCCAATGTGTAAAATCTTCTGCCTGAGTGCAGTTATTTCCGCGACCTTGCAAAACTAAAAAATATTCAGTGGTTGGTTTTATCCCAAATTGAAAAATTCCGGTTGTATTTGATACTTTAGCTTTAAAACGCCACTCCTTGTAAAGTGTTGCGTTAGATGCTTTTTCATCATTTTCGTTGTAATCGACTTTATAGTCCACCATGGTTGCAGAAAGGGGAAAACTCAGAATCCCGCTTTGATTTTTTTCATCTATAATTTCAAATTTCCAAAGTTTATTTTGCAGCACACAGTTTGCTATGAAGGTTTCGCCCAACGGTTTAATTCCTTTTATTGTTTCGGGATAACCCGCATCAGTGTAAAGTTCCGTAGTTTGGATTTGAATTCTTTTAAGTTCACCAATTTCATATGCATCTGGCTTTTTAACGCTTAGCGAATAAGTTCCTCTTTCAGCACAACAAGCACAAAAAGGAGCGGCGTTCATTGACCCTAATAAACTGCAGCAAATAAACAAAATAAACAGAATTTTCATAAAACACTCTACCATAAAATTTTATTTCTTTTGACAATTTGGACAAAAAAATGTGGAACGCCCAGCCTGAACAATTCGACTGATTTTGGTTTGACAATTTGGACAGGGATTTCCTTCCTGATCATAAACCCGCCAATGATCTTCGTAATCACCCCCATAATAACTTCCATCAATATTTTCGGGATTAACATTGAGGGTTGAACCATGTGCAATGGATTCAGCTAGAACATCTTTGATAGCATTGAAAAGCTTGGGAATTTTCCTGACTGGAACCTCATTTGCCAAAATTTGGGGGTTTATTTTGGAAATAAAAAGGGTTTCAGAAACATAAATATTTCCTAATCCGCAAACTTTGGTTTGGTCCAGTAAAAATTCCTTCAAAGGTCGTTTAGATTGAGACAATACTCTCTTTAGATAATCCAAATTAAATTCTTCTGAAAACGGTTCAGGTGCCAGATCAATTAATTCCTTTGTTTCAAAAAGTTTTTTAGTTTCAATGATTTTCATCAAACCGAAATGTCTCTGGTCTTGGAAAATGAGACGCGTTTCATCATCCAAATAAAAAATTGCGTGTGAATGTTTAGGCAATTCACGGTCAAGCGGCAATAACATAAAACGCCCGGTCATTCGCAAATGGGTCAGTAAGGTTTGTTGTGAATTTAGGTCAAAAAGAATATGTTTTCCCCGACGATGAACGAAATTGATGGTTGAATCCTTCAATTTGACCGAAAACTCATTTGGTTTGGTTGAAGGAGCTAATTTTTTCCGTAAAAGTTCGGCAGCAACGATTTTTTTGGTAGAAACCAATTTATTTAACGATTTAGCGACAAGTTCAACCTCTGGTAATTCTGGCATTTAACTAACATAACTTTGCGAGACAAAAAATTCAATTCAAAAAATTGGCAAATTTTGTAAATCTTTTTTGTGTTAATGAACCTAAATCGGTCAAAATAATTGGTATTTTAAATACTTTCAATCGTTTTGATTGGTCAATTAGGTAAAACGATTAACCAAGACAAAAAATGTTAAAAATTGTTGACATTTTTTGTCTCATTATGCTACTTTAGACACTGTAGGGATAAGTTTATTTCCCCTTAAATTTTCTTCTCAACAAAAACTAGGCACTCAGGTTTTTTCCAAAAATAAAAGTTAATGAGTTTCGATAAAGTAAAAGCAATGCGAAATGCCGAGCGTTTTCTGGCGCAAGGCAAAATCCGGGCAGCAATTAGCGAGTATAAAAGTATTATTGAAAGTGATCCGACTGATTATAATACGATGAATATGCTTGGCGATTTGTATGTTAAGGCATCTGAAGAAACTGAGGCAATCAACTGTTTTACACAAGTCGCAGAACATTATAGCAAACACGGATTTTCACAAAAAGCCATCGCAATTTACAATAAAATTTCGAGACTCAAACCGGATTCATTAGAAGTCTCCTCAAAATTGGCACAACTTTATCAAAGTAAAGGTTCAATTGCAGAAGCCAGAACCCACTACAACACCATGGCGGAGCAGTATTCAAAGGTTGGAAAAAAAGCAGAAGCTCTCATGGTTTGGAAACAAATAGCCAATTTAGATCCAAATAATACAGATATTTACCTCAAAATTGCTGATGCTTGTTGGCAGGATAATCAAAAAAATGAGGCGGCTCAAGCTTATATCGAAGCCGGAAGCAGGTTGGTTATCAAAAAACAATTTGAATCTGCTGTTACCGCATTTGCCCGGGCTTTGGAAATTAGACCTGAAGATATGGTTGCAATGAAAGGTTACGTCGATTCACAGGTTAGTTTGGGTTATGTTGATGAAGCTGCGCAAGCCTTAGAAGAAACGATTGAAAAACAACCATATAATCGGGAATTATTATTTTTGTTAATAGATTGTTATTTGGATATGGGCAGGGTTATGGATGCCGAAAAAATAACAGTCAGATTGGTAGAGCAAGAACCTTCAAATTTTCCGAAATTGCTTGATCTGGTCAAAGTTTATTTAAGGAATTCTGATTTGGTTTCAGCGATTCGTCCGCTTTCAATGGCTTCTGAACATCTTTTGGTTAGCGGTCAGCATGTTAAGTTGGAAGGTTACATCAATGAAATTTTGAACAAAGACCCTGAACAAATCGACGCAATTCGGTTATTAGTTCGTTATCATACCTGGCAAAGAGATGAAGCAAAAATAAAAAGTTCTTATGAAAGATTAGCGGAAGCCGCCAGAGTTAATGATTCAATTGAAGATGAAAAATATGCACTTTCACAGTTAATAATGATTGCACCGCAAAGTTCTTATTATGCTCAGAGACTTCACGAACTTACGGCGTCTGAGAATGGATATTCAAATAATTATTACCATTCCGAAGTTCCCACCTTTGAAAGTTTTCAAAATCTAACGGATGTAGATTCTCTCAATAATAATAAAACTCAAAACCATTCAGAATTTTCTGAAGGTGATCAGTTTGTTCCGAACTTGAACGGATATACAAATGGTCACAAAACTGAAGAAAATGGTTTTCACCAGGAATTTAGTTTTGAGGGTGAAAAAATTGAAGCGGAAATAATTGCTCAAAATGTTTCAATAATAGAAGAGGATGAAAACACCGAATTCTCAAATAATATTTATGAATCTGTCCGCGAAGAATTTGAAGAGTTTGTTCAACCTGTTTCTAATGAATTAAGTGATTTTCAAAGGCACAATTTACAAAAGGAAATTGAAGGAATTGAATTTTATGTGGCACAGGGTTTCAAAGATTTAGCAGAAAAGACCCTGCTTGACATCGAAAATCGTTTTGGAAAACAAGTTGAAATAGATGAAGCCCGAAAATCTTTAAATTCTGATGGAACTGAACTTGCATATAATCAAGAGGTTACCCCAGATTTAACTTCAACTTCATCAATTACGTTTGAAGAGCCAACTGTTGGTTTTGTTGGAAATTTAGATGAGCCAACCACTTTTGGGCAACAAGAATTTGTAGAACCTGTGGCTGAACAAATTCAAGAAAAGGAAGAACCGAAATTTGACGAAGGGCAATGGCAAGAGCCTGAAAATTTTGGAGAAACGGAAAACAATGGTTATGATGAAAATAACTGGGAAAATAACGGCTTTGTTGAGGTTCAACAAAATAATTCTGAAATCGAAAAACCTTCCGATCATTTATTAGATGACATCAAATCTGAATTTGGAATCGAAGACAAAAAGGAAAATGTGCAGGAACAAGATTTTGAAACACCTTTTCAAACCGGGACAGCCTATAAAGAAATGGGGCTTTTTGAAGATTCAATTAGAGAATTCCAAATTGCTGTCAAAATGACTTCGCCGGAGGATGGAACTCGAAGGTTTTATTGGTGTTGCAATAT
>DAORIL010000479.1:0-5507 GCA_035438525.1 Pyrinomonadaceae bacterium | reverse complement strand
ATTAAGGTTGCTAATCCTACTCTCCTTAATGCAGCACGCCTGGTTAACCCGTTAGGATCTGAAATAATTTCCGAACCGTTTGAAAGTAAATTATTTGAATTTAACTGATCTAATGCCAGCCAAACATAATCTTCAGTAATTTCTTTTTTTAATTTTTGGCTCAATTCATTACGTATATCTGAAACTGAATAGTTTCCATTACATAATTGCCAAATTTGAGCTGAGGGTAAGTTTAAGCAAAAAGCTTTGTTTAATTTTAAATCATATAAAAGAACTTCATCTTTTAACTCTTGCATGACTAGATCTTTCGTTCTACTTTTGGGATTTTGTTGTTTCATTTAAATTCTAACTCC
Source organism: Pyrinomonadaceae bacterium (assembly GCA_035438525.1). Lineage (GTDB taxonomy): Bacteria > Acidobacteriota > Blastocatellia > Pyrinomonadales > Pyrinomonadaceae > JAIBCC01. Next base: position 5,154 of record DAORIL010000479.1, on the reverse strand, counting down.
ATTAAAGTTGGGCTATTTAAAGTTTAATTTAATGAGTTAAAACTGTCGGTTCGGCTAAACACTTTGAAAAAATGAATTTTATTTCTTTATTTGGTTAGAAAGATGCCTTTTTAAACACTATGCATATATTGTTTAAAGATGTTAAAAATAAATGAGTTAAGTTTAAAAAACCGAGGTATGTATTGTTTTTAAATCATATTTTTTTTGCTATTTTATAGAAAATAAAGAAGTTTTTGAATTGTGTGTTATCATACAATTCAATTGAATTTTCTAAACAAAAGATTTTTAACGTAAATTAATACCTCATTAACCTCGACTTTAAGAAATTATTGAATGAAATATGAATAATCCTCCCAACCAAAATCAAGCTCGACTCAATTACTTACTTGCGGCACTTCCTAATAAAGTTTTAATGGGAATTTTACCTAAATTAGAATTAGCCTTGATCGAACTTGGAGATTTACTTTACAAACCTGATGAAAAGGTAGATTTTGTTTATTTTCCGACAACAGCCGTAATAAATTTGGTCCATATCATGGAAAACGGAGCAGTGGCTGGAATTGGAATTACAGGCAACGAAGGAATGATTGGCATTTCCCAATTTATGGGGGTTGAAACAGTTAACAATCGTGCTTTAGTGCAAAGTGCCGGCGAAACTCTGAAAATGAAGACTAAAGATTTACAAAACGAGTTTAATCAAGGAGGCGTTTTTCAGATTTTACTTCTCCGGTTTACGATGGCAATGATGGCGCAAATTTCGCAAACTGCTGTCTGTAATCGGCTTCATTCCATTGAACAACAACTTTGCAGGTGGTTATTACTAACTCATGACCGACTTACTACTGATAAAATAATCATGACTCACGACCAAATCTCTAGTATTTTAGGAGTTCAACGTGCCAGTATTACCCTCGCTGTTCATAAATTAACAATAAAAAACTTAATTGTGAACGGACGGGGAGCAATGCGTATTATTAACCGAATAGGATTGGAAGCAGCCGTATGTGAATGTTATAAAGTAGTGAATGTTGAATACAATCGTCTGCTCGGCCGTGGTTTATCCAGAACATTCAACTAAATTTCATACCCTTTAATAATATTCAAAACATTATCGGGCTTACACTTACAGAGATAGTTGGTCCCCTTTTAAAATTGCTAAACTAATTGTTCCCAGAATACTGGGATTCATTGGATTAAACTCAAGAGTTTTTTGACAAAGTAACATAAAAGCCCCTTAATCTTTGGCTAAAATTGGCAATTAAAAAGGGTAAAAACTCGAAATGTATCCGGGTTGGTCTAAAAAATGGCTTTTATTTTTTCAATTTTCTCTCAAAGTAGCTTGTGTATTGAAATTATTTAAATGAAATTCTATCCAAATTAAACCAGGGTTACCTTTTACCTTTTGTTGGATCATCCCAATTATCTGTTCTAAAGGGACCTGCAGGTAATCCCGAATCGTTGGTCAAATTGGGATTCTTTGGATTATTATTAAATGCGTAACGAACTGCGATGGGTTTTGGAATTTTATCCGACCAAACCTCAACTTTGTTTTTTCCAACAATTTTTGCATCTGCCCAGATGAATTTTTTATCATCTCCTGCAATGGCAAATTCGTTTAATTTATCACCCGTTTTTATTTTCAAACCTGTTCCGACGTCATCAAAAGTTAAGATAATTTTGTTTCCTTTAACCTCAAATCTTTGTAATCTGGGAGAATCAATCAATTTTTTCCCATAAACATTTTTCAAAGCCCAAACTGACATTCTTAACCCAACATCAAGTTTATTTTTAGGGTGAATATCATTTGCTTCACCAATATCAATCGTAACGATTAATCCTGTATTTGTAGTCTTTAAAGCAGTTTGCCTTTGTGCTTCGCGGACAAAACTCCACGCTTCGTCAACGGGTTCGGGTTTAACGGCACGATAATTCGGCAGTTGAATAATGCCGAACGGGAAATTTCCCGCGCCCCAACGCTCACGCCACGCACGAATCATTGTCGGCAGTAAAATTCCATATTGTTCGGCTCGTGCTTCATTTGATTCGCCCTGATACCAGATCGCGCCTTTTATCGCAAATGGAATCAGAGGTTCAATCATTCCATTATAAATCGAAGAGGCAATGCGGTAATCACGCAAAGAATCGGGAACCGCAGGCGATGGTGAAGGGCGCGCACCAGCAGCCTTTTGTTTTTCCGACTCAACTTTCCATTTTTCAATCGCGGCAGCATATTCTACTTTGACACGCGGACGCTCTTCGTCCCAAATTTTTGTGCGTTCGACGGTTGCAACTAGATCCGGATTTGCCTTCAAATACTCAACCGGAGTCCACGCTTCGGCTTGTGAACCGCCGTAAGATGAATTAATCAAACCGATTGGAACTTTTAAAGCGTTTTCTAATTCAACGCCGAAATAATATCCGGCAACAGAAAATTCCTTAACCGATTCAGGGGTGCAAGCTAACCATTCTGCAAGTTTTCCCTGCTTTTTCTTGAATCCAACTTCGCGGCTGACATTGAAAAGCCGAATATTCGGATGATTGGCTTTTGCTTGGACTTCTTCGCCGTTGGCGGTTTCGCGCAAAAGCCGCTGCATATTTGATTGTCCGGCGACAAGCCAGACCTCGCCAATCAAAATATCTTTTAATTCGATTTTATTTTTACCTTCGATGATTAGGGTCTGCGGCGTAAAATCCGCTTTCAAAGGTTTTAGATCAACGCGCCACTTCCCCTTTGCATCCGCGATGACAGTTAATTTTTGCTTTTGGAAAGTTACCGTCACAGTTTCGCCCGCATCCGCCCATCCCCAAATCGGCACTTTTTGTTTTTGCTGCAAGACCATCGAACTTGCAATGACATCCGGCAATTTAACTTCAGCACGAATAATAAATGCTGAAAGAATTATTAAAGCTATGATTAAAGATATTTTGATTTTCATAATTTATTTCCTTACTAAAGTAACGGACATTAATCCAATAATTACTTCATTTGCCAATGTCCGCACAGTTAAAGATTTCAATTCTTTATTTGAATCCAACGGCAGATCCAAAACAGTTGCCGCCCCGCCTGGAACTTTTTTGCCTTTGCCTTTAAAATCCGCCAAATTGAGGATTCGGACGTTTCCCGTTTTCAAATCTACACGCGGCGGAATCGCTTCGGGGCGCTTAAAGGCAAAATCATCAATCAGATAATCCTGATCGATTGCCCACCAGTTTATCGGGTTCTCGAGCGTCAATTTTTCGGTTGAATTATCGGTATAAGTAACAATGATTTCACCATTTTCAAAGCGGCTTTGCATTTGATTGGTCGAGCCTGCCATTAGCAAATAAATGTGAGGTGATTTCCCGCTCAGCGGAACGGAAATCTCACGCGGGAAATTATCCCAGTTTGAAGTAAAAGCGATATTCTTTTCGCTTTTCACGCCGACCGTTTTTAAAGGAATTCTGTTTGGCAATATTATTTTTCCGTTATTTTTCTCAGCGTTTTGGCGCAATCCCGAATCATCGACTTCAAATTTTTCATCCCAATGCGCCCAGCTTCCGATTCCCTGTTTCGGCATCGCCAGCGAAACATACGGTGAACGCGGCGATAAATATTCGTTTTTGAAAATATTGGTTACTTTGTCACTGAAAATTGAAGTCAAATTTACTTCTTCAAACTTGTCAGAAGTCGATTTTATTTGCCAGTTGGTAACAATTCCTTGAGTCGTTTGACCGATTCCCAAATCAATTTTTATTGAATTTGAACCCGTTAAAAGTTCGGGAAAATTCAAGGTAATTTCGCTAGATTCGGCAAATGCAGATATTTTCAAATTTAGTTTTTCTATTTGCCCATTTATTACGATATCTACTTGTTTATCAATAATTTGCGCTGTATTATTTTTCACCGTAAAGCGCAAAGAATCAGCAGTTTGATTTTCGCTCGGCAGAATTTCAAAAGATGGACGAATTTCAAACATCAAAGGCTGCTGCCAGATCATTTCGCCCTGTTGGATTTTGGCAAAAACCGTTCGATGTCCGAGATTTTTCGTTGCGTTTGCTGAAAATGAATTAGTTTTTTGCGATAAATTCTTTAGAGCATTTTGCGGATCATTGATTTCAAGTAATTTCGCTTTTCCAAACTGTTCGTTCAACATTCCATTTTCAGCAATAATTTTCGGTGGGGTAATCGCATTTACTTTGTCACCTTTCCAAATTATTCTAACTTCATATTTTGGGGTCTTTTCGGCGTATATTTCAATTCTCGGCTGACCGATTGAATCTTGAATTGACTGCCATTTAACCGTTTTACCATTCACTAAAATTTTAGCGATTTGGTCGCGCAAGGCGGGCACACGCAGTCGTAAAAACATCGGTTTTGGAAAACGCGATTCGATAATGTAAGTTTCTTTCAAATTTTCGCGTTTGAAAGAAAAATCAAGGTCGGGATGTTTTAATTTTGCAAAATTCCAATCACTTGGAAATGCTGGATTTATTATCAATTCTCCGTTCAAAGCGTCAGGATGAATGTCAAAAAGTCCTTCGATCAAAGCGCGTGAAGTTGTGCCGACACCATCGGCAAAATCGCGTTGAGATTCGCCTCGCGCCATATCGAATTTAGTCGTCATTCCAACATTTCCGGGACAAATTCCCGAAAACATACTGTCTAAAATTGCACCTTTAAACAAATTAAAGGCTTCTGTTTCACGCTGGCTTTGCCAAAATCCAAGCGAAGTGTGCATCGCTTCCGCCATCACAACATTATTCGTTGACCACGCATAAGGCATCCAGTTTGTGGTCGAAACCGTGTAAAAATCGCCGCTTGGCATATTTACGCCGCGAATCGGTATATGCGGAATCTGAGTATCAACAAACCGCGACATTTGCCACGCTTCCTGGGGCGTTGGAATTTGCGAATCAACCGTGTGATAAAACGTCCAAAGCGCAGCATTTTCGTGAGCTTTTTGTAAACCCAATAAATCCTTAAATTCACCGAACCAGCCTTTATCTTTGAGCCATAGATTTTGGCGCAAAGATTTGGAAATCAGCTCGGCTTCATGTTCATAAACTGTTGCATCTTCGCCAATTAACCTGGCAATTCGCGCCGCCATTTTGTTGTGAAAATAATTGTAAGCGGTTGAATGGGTCACACCGCCGCCGTTATATTGCAGATCGTCG
>DAORIL010000478.1:0-5516 GCA_035438525.1 Pyrinomonadaceae bacterium | reverse complement strand
CAGCTTTTTGGGGCAACCACTTATACCTATCGCATCCTTAACCTTTTATTCTTGAATTGTAACTGCGAGTCTGGAACTCGGAGTTAAACCTTACTGCAAAAATAAAATGGGCGAAACGGCACTCCATATTGTTGGCCCTGATGAGGCAAGTGACTGGTAGCCCAAATTTAAGAAAAAGAAAAAGGAAAGACGTCCGACTCTGAACGCGCTTAATGCCGGGAAAGCAGATGCCAACATTGCTAATGCTAAAGGTGAGTTTGTTCTTAAGGTAGCCGACGGTGGAGATGTCAAAGACATTCTCAAATCTGCCGGAGCTGTCAAGGATCAAAAGGAACTCGACAAACGGGCTCCAAAATAAGTTCATCGGAGCTTTCCACCTAGTTGGCGAATAAATGAAAGTTTTAGTTGTAGACGATAATCAAAAATTCCGTGAATTATTGCGGGATTATTTCCCCGAATCAGTTGATGAAATCTACGAATGCGCTGACGGCAGTCAAGCCTTTGCAATTTATAAAAAACATCTTCCCGAATGGGTTTTGATGGATTGGCAAATGCCCGAGATGGATGGAATTACCGCTACCCGCGAAATTATCGCTGAATATCCAAACGCCAACATTTGTCTGATTACGTCCTATGATGATGAAATTCTAAAAAGTGAATCAATCGAAGCAGGTGCAATTAAATTTATTCTCAAGAGAAATTTATTTGACCTGCCGGAAATTTTAATCGGCTAAATGAACTAATCCACTAGGGTTAAATTGTGGTGCAGTCAAGTTTTTTTGCCATATCTTGTATGTTTTGAAAAAAAGCCCTGTAAATAAACAGAACTATATTCTTTTATTGCGATGAAGTTTTAGAAATTGCCTTTCCTTCACAGTCCGATGAATAAAAACCTACCTGAATAGTTACTCTTTTGCGCTTTTTGCGTCTTTTTCCTTTTCTTGAAATTAATTTCAACTTGTAAAATCTTTGTAAAATGCCCCAAAAGTGCAACCTTTTCTATTGTCAAGGCTACTTATAATTGTGTTTAATTCGTAAAAAGGCAGATTCTAGCTGCCAATCTTTTATAAAAACTTGGAGGTTTTATGTTCAAAGTAAGCAATTTATTTGCTCTTTTAGTTGTTTTTGTTTTAATGGGTGTGGCTACCAAAGCCCAAGAAACAGCACCATCAAAAGAACGAGTTCCGATGACTCAAGCGTTTGAAATTTTTAATGATGGCGGAAGCTATTTGGGTGTGCAAACTCAGGAAGTTACTAAAGAAAATTTTGGTAAGTTCGGGTTGAAAGATGTTCGCGGAGTTGCTGTCGAAAAAGTAATGGACGATTCGCCCGCCAAACAAGCCGGTTTGCAGGATGGCGATGTAATCGTTAAATTCAATGGCGAAGAAATCTCGAGCTATCGAAAATTAACCCGTTTAATTAGCGAAACTGCACCTGATCATCAAGCCAAATTAACGGTTGTCCGCGGGGGCAGCGAAAAAGATGTCACGGTCACCATGGGCAAACGTCAAATGCCAAAATTTGAAATGGGCAATTTTGAAATGGCTGTTCCGGCAATGCCTGTTATGCCAAGAATGCCGCAAGGACAAGTTTTTGAACGAACAATGCCGTTTCCTGATGGTGAAAAAGGTGATGTTTTTGTCTGGGAAGGCGATGGAAAGGGTGGCAATTTCGTCTTTGGCTCGACCCGACAAATCGGAGTTGGCGTTTCGAGTTTAACCAAACAACTTGGCAGCTATTTCGGTGTTGCTGACGGAAAAGGCATTTTAATCAACAACGTCAACGAAAATTCACCAGCTGCTAAAGCCGGATTGAAAGCAGGTGATGTAATTGTCGAAGTCGAAGGCAAAGCTGTCAGTAATACGATGGATTTGATTCGCGGGATCAGCGAAAAGAAAGAAGGCGAAGTTACCTTAACAATTTTGCGTGACCGCAATCGTCAAACTGTCAAAGTTACGCCTGAAAAAATGAAAGAAAGCGAAACCCCTTTCAAAGTTCTCGGGCAACCTCAGGGTGGTGTTCAATTTCGCACCTCTCCACAGGTTCGTGTGACAGATCCTTCGGTCAGAGTTGCTCCTACACGAGTGAGAACAATGACAAGAATTTTGTAAGTTTTAACAAATATAATTGCCAAAAGAGGCACAAAAAAAACACAAAATTAAGATGGTATTTTTCTATAATTTTGTGATTTTGTGCCTCTTTTGACTAATTTTTACTGTTTACTTTTTGCTGCTTCCTTCGCCAGTTCGTTCGCATCCTGACTTAAAGTTCTACCTTCTTCCATTAACTTTTGGAAATTATCATCAAGCTCTTTGAACTTCGCTTTAGTAACTTCTAAATCTTTTTGCTCTTTTCCGCCGAACGAATCGCGTAAGAGAATAGCGGATTTTCGCCGATATTCAAACGCTTCAAGCTGTTTTCGCAAAGCCTCAGATTTCATATCCAAATATTGTTTGTAAGTCTCATTGATATTCAACTCTTTGGCTTTTTCAATTTTTTGGTAGGCTGATTCGCCAAGAGTTACGCCATTATCAATTTCGGTTACTAAATTTCCGGCAATTTCTTTGACTTTTTCATTCTCTTTATTGCTCATTGCCGCCTTTAGTTCTACGGTTTTACCCATATTATCTTTGTAAATTGCCTTGATTTTTTTAAGATCGCTGTTGGCATCATTGATCAGGTCAACCGCTTCCTTGGTATCGTCGGTGCTTAATATATTAAAGCCGCCCGATTCGGACGATTTTTTTTGACACGCCGAAAAAAGCAATGTAATTAACCAGATTGTCAGTAAAAGTTTCCTCATTTTAAAAAGCTAATTTCACCCATTGCCTTCCGCCGCCAAACGAATCCATCCAAAACATAATGCGTAAATTGCGGCAAAGCAAGCAGCGGAACTACCAAAGTTTTTATATCTTTTGACCATTCCCATTCGCTTCCAAACAACCATAGACGTTCGTGCCAGACACCGCGATGCCAAAAAAATTCTTCGACATAAGCCATTAACCATAGCGTTGCTAAAAATATTAACCAATTTGAAGATAAAAAGCGATAAAAACCTGTTGCATTTTCACGTCGGACTTTGGCATAAAAATAAACAATAGCAAAATACGGAACTCCGTGAATAATGACGTTTGTCACCGTAAAAGCATAATCCGAATTATAATAGACAATTCCCACATACCAGCAAATTGCGGTAGTTGCTACCACAATATCTTTGCCAAGATTTAAGAAACCTGTAGAAAAATAAAGATAAATTGTTTTAGCAACATAAGTTATCAGCGCCAGAATATAAACCGGAAAGAGAATTTGTGCCACCAAATTCGGGACGTTGATAAAATCGTTTTGCACGAACCATTCAAAATTTCTCGGCAAACTCGTCATCCAAAATGCCAACGGATAAATCGTGGACAAATAAATCGTTATCGCGTCAATCCACCACGTTAAACTGCTTGTTTCTTTAGCTTTAGTCCGATAAAGATTAACCCATCCATATTGCTGACGGACAAAATGAAAAACCGCAATATATGCCAAAACGCGCCAAAAAGTCAGTGAAGATTCGGAATAAAGCGCAACTCCAATCAAATATCCCGAAAGCGGTGCTAAAGTATAAAGCCAGATCCGGCGTTTAAATTCTTTGATATCAAAATAAACTCGAAAACTGGTGGCCCAAACGTGCGCGACATCAATCATCAAAACAGTAGTGATCCAAGTCCAATCAGGTGAATCATCCTGCAATAGTCCGGCATTTGCTCCAAATATCAACAAAGCAATTGCAACCAATGCGCTTCCGAGAAAAACACTGAGGTCAATACTTGGAGAAAATAACCATTTTGAATTTGCCGATTCGTTTTCCATCTTGAATAAGACAAATTTAACGCAAAGGCGCAAAGAAGCAAAGGCGCAAAGGTTTATAAATCTGCATTAAATTAAAAAAGCGTGAGCTTTTGCACCCACGCTTCTGTAATTTTTTACTTTTAACTTTTGCCCTTTTACTTTAGTTTTCTACTTCCACGAATTTAGGCAATGAAATCGCTTTGTTCAAAAATACACCAAACTCGGTATTTGGTTTAACGGTAGCTTCTTCACCTTTAATCAACAAATCGGCAATAATTCCTGCGCCTGCGCCTGCGCCTGCGCCGATAGCTGTTCCGGCTCCGCCTCCGGCAATTCCGCCGATTATCGCACCAACGCCGGCTCCGCCTCCGATAAAGATAACTTTGCGATTTTTCATCTTATCGCCCGAAGCAGTTCCTTCGTTATCGCTTTTAGCCGAGTTGCTGGTTAATTCAGTTAAATCTCCCGAAATTGCATATCTTACTCCGGCAGGAGTTTTAATTTCGATAAAATCAACATCAAGCGATCCCGGAACACCTTTTTTGCCGGCAGGAGTCACCGCCGTCACTTTACCCAAAACGGTGGAACCGACCGGAACCACAATCACGCCACCGGTTCCATAGACAGGTTCAGTCACAGTGGTCATAAATGTATCGCCGATTCTCGAAGTTTTGGAACTAATCGTGCCGTTCATTCGCACCCGGATTACCTGACCTTGTTCAACTGTATAAAGTTTAATAACGGGTTTAACTGGAACTGTTGTTTTTGCGGTTGTAGTTTTTTTCAAAACCGGCTTTTTCTTCGTGGTTTTCTTAGTTTGTGCAAAGGTATCAACTGCCCCCATTGCCAAAAATAACGTTAAAATTGTTGTAATGATTCCTAGTTTTTTCATCTCTTTTCCTCTCATGTTTGTTTTTCAAAAAATCTTTTGTCAGGGGGCTTTTTGCGTTTTTTAAGACGCACGAATAAATTTTTTCGTTGTCCTAAAATTAAAATTGCAACTTTCAATAAGAAAATTAACACTAAAAAGGTAGAAAATAAATTGCCGAAAATTTTTTCTTAAATTTTCTTGAAAACTTGTGAGTATTGCGAGTATATTCTAGCAACTAAATAGATTTTGTTTTCCTTAATTGAGTTTACCCTCAGTCCATACAGGCTGAGGGTAAATTACTTAAAGAAAGAGTTTTAACAAGTTTTTACATCGTTACAAGAGGTTATAAGAATGAGATTCCCCCAACAAACATTCCTGCTATTTTTGCTAAACTTGCTTGATGCACTTTTAACCATTTTCTGGGTGCGAAATGGGTTTGCGTCCGAAGGAAATCATTTAATGGCAACTCTCTTGGATTTAGGTAACACTCCGTTTCTGCTCGTCAAGGTCGCCATTGGTGCGGTAACTGCTTTTGTGTTATGGCGCTGGAAAGATCTTCCGCTCGCTAAATATGCCTTAGCTTTAGCTTTGATGGTTTATATAGGATTGATGGCAGTTCATTTTGTGACCGGACTTTCTGCTCTCGGATTACTTTCCGAAACGATGGTCAATGATTTTAACAATTGGGCAGTTACTATTTTGACTTAATCAAATTTGTTGATAAATAATTTCGGTTTCTTCAATCATTTTTTCTAAACCGAATTTTTCTTTAGCAATCGTCTGCAATTTTTTTCCAAAATCCTCGCGTAAT
>DAORIL010000477.1:0-5527 GCA_035438525.1 Pyrinomonadaceae bacterium | reverse complement strand
GTATAAATTTTGCGAATTATCGGTCAAAGCATAGCCAGTTGGAATATCAAAAAGTGCAGAATCAAGCGTTGCTTTGGAAAATTCAAGTGTTTCTACCGATTGCGTAAAGCTCATACCTTCGTTGCTCATCGTCCGGGTTTCGGTCAAAGCAAAACCTAATTTCCCTGCACCTGTATTCTTGAAGATCATTTTGTCACGGCAACCGCCGCTACTTCTTTCTGTCGGCATTTGCGGAACTTGTTGACGCGAGGTCATCGGGCATGAAAATTCGGGTAAATCTACATACCAACCGTCTGTTTCCATTTTCATATTGCCTTTCATACAGGCATCGGGCGAGGCTTCCATTGACATCGAGGTTTTGATATGGCGGGCAGTTAACCCAAACATTTGTTTACGTTCGCCCGTGTCGGTCGTGTTTGAAATGTAAGTTACTGTTCCACCTTTAACCGTTGGAGTTGATTTCGGTTTGACGGTTGCTGTTGGCGTTGGAGTTGTGGTATCACTTCCTTCGTCAAAAGGTTCTATGGCATACATTTTTTTCTTGTCACTGATTTTTAGATCGCGTTTTAAATCGCATTGTTCAACAGTGGCGACATCGCCGCCCATTCCCATAAAACCACCGCCCTCGGTGCGTTTACGCGAACCTTTAACATAAATGGTGGTTTCGCTTTTTTGCCCGTTCATAGACATTGTTTGCCGGATTTTATAGTTTTGTTGGGCAAAACCAACATTTGCTAAAATTGCAACAAATACTATTGCAAAAAATAATTGAATCCTTCTCATAAAAACCTCCTTTTCTACAAATAATGATACACCTAATTTGCCCGTTTGACCTTAAATTTTCCGTAAAAAGTGCCGCGAAAAATGTGTTTGCTCATTGGTGGAGAAGTATAGATAGTGACCCGGACAGTGCCTTTGATAAATTTAGGTGCAACCTCGGTTATGATAACTTTTCCGGTGCATGGGAATTTCTCAGATTCAGACTCTGTATCTCCGCACCCAAAACCCGTTTGCGCTTGCGTAACGTAAAAGCCAAGCCCAGTTTTTTCTTCACCAATTTGGTAAGAACCAGTTTCTTTACCGTTAAAATTAAACGCTAAAATCGCTTCTTTGCTGATTGTTGGGTTAATTTTGCCATCTCGCATTTGTGCACCGAGTTCGGAAAATCTGATGGCTGTAAAGCCTTGATTAGCATCATAAATTGAAACAGCATTGCTCGTAAGTGCATTCAAATCCATGTTTTGCATCCCTGATTGTTTTTGGGCTTCTTCCATTTGTTTACGAACTTCCGAAGGTAGATTTTTGGGAACATTAACAACTTTCGGCGTTGTCATTCCGGCATCGAGTTTAGAAATAAATTTGCAGTTGACGATGCCGAGCGATGGCACATTGACGACAAAAGCCGTTTCATTTTCGCTAAAATAAATCGTTTGCAGCAATTGAACTTTTGGCAAATTGGGACGTTGCGGCACTAAATCAACTGAAATAATCACCATTTTTTCCGCTGGAAGTTTGGCGGGTGCGGTGTAAGTTTGTGTTGTTTCATCAATTCCAAACAAATTGCCGCCACCTTGCACGATTCTCCAATTTGTTGCCTTATAAATCGAATTATTCGGGGGCAAAACGGTTTCGGAATATTTTTCTCCGTTTGGATTTTCCTCATTCGGGTCTGAACGAAGAACGGCAATAACGCTTAATCTGGAAGCTTCATTCGGCTCCAATAAACTTTTATCGGCTTCGATATAAAGGTCTGCGCCGTTTTCGCCGAGAGCTTGTTCAATCGCTTTTTTGTCTTTTTGGGCAAAATTAATTTGGATTGAAACCAAAATCGCAATAGATAAAATTATTAGTTTTTTCATTGTTTCACATCATCCTTAATAATTTGAATTTGCCGTTCATGGTGTATTTTTCTGAGGTTCCGTCGTCGTGAACCTCGCCGATACAATTTGCGGTAAAATTTCCTTCGACAAATCCGCCCCGTAAAGGCATTGCACTTATTTCGTAACCGCCACTCTCACAAAGAAATACGGGAACATTCGGAAATTGAGATGCCTTAAAACTAAACATTACCCCAGACGAACCAAAGGCATAACTACCTTTTGCTGCCGTAGGAATCATTCCGTTGAACATAAAATCATCATTATTTTTAACCGAATTTCCCCCACCGTAAAAAAATGTCATTCGACCACTATGTTCATTTTCAATCATTGCGTTGCCATCGTGATTTTCAAACTGGGTGTAAGCCAACTCATTTTTTTCACCGTTGTGAACAATCGTAATAAAAAACATTGAACTGTTGTCTTCGTTATTTTTTGTCGTTTTTTTGGGGGGCGGAGTTTGTTTTTTATTCGTTTTAACGTTCGATTCTGAATCATCTGAAGTTTGCGAATCATCCGAAGTCTCGCCGTCATCAGTTCCTTTTGGCAGGGTTGGCGAATTATTTTTCTTTGATAATGGTGCAGACGGGCAAGGAGTTTTGGAGGTTACTCTAACTTTCGGATCCTTCGATAAACACGGATCTATCCCAGTTTTTTTTTGACCAAAACCACTTATAAAAAGCGTGAGAATAAAAGCAAATAATACACAATACTTTTTCATTTTAATTATCTCCTTTATTCGTTAAAACTACTGATAAATTGTCCGCTAAAGCCATATCGCCATCGTTATCGTCTTTGATTAGAAAAAGACTGAATTCGAGCGTGATTTTGATACTTCGTGTTCCGTTTGGAACTTGTCCGCTTTTCCTTTTTTCTACCATTTCCACATCACTTGGGCGATTTTCCGAAGTAAATTTTTCGGTTGCATCCTCTTCATCTTTAGAATTTTTAATCCGCTTTCCATCTGCACCGTAAAACGTCAAAATCAATCTTACACCCGCACCTCCGCGAATGCCATACCAACCCGCTAAATTATAACTAACTTTATTAGCATCAATGTCTTGGGCGATTTTTGAAACGTCTATTTTTTGCGTAAATTCGGCGATTGGTGTATCTTTTATAACTCTAGCGTAAAAATAATAATCACCGTGATTTGGCGGCGTAACTTGCCAGGCATCCCCCCAACCTCCGTCGTATCGAAAAGTTTTCAACTCATCCGAATTCGTCCAGCCCTCGCCATTTCCCGTTTCTGCACCGCCGTTTTTTATTAAATTGACGTTGAAAATTTTTGGCTCAACTTTTTTCTGCCCAAAAATTGAAACCGATAAAATCAAACTAAACATCGTTACAAACACTATTTTTTTACTCATAAAATTTACTCTCCGACCATAACGCAGAAATTTGAAGAAAATTCCCTCATTTATTTTCTGACTATTTTATAAATCGTTTATAATCTTTAAAAAAAATGCCCGAAACTTCTGAAAACCTAACTCAACTTTTAATCGATGCAAGCAAAGGTGATAAAAATTCACTGGATGAGATTTTGCCATTTGTTTATGATGAACTGCGAAAAATTGCCCAAAATTATTTGAATCGCGAACGCACGGATCATACTTTGCAGGCAACTGCGCTGGTTCACGAAGCATATTTGCGGCTTATCGATCAACGAAAAGTTGATTGGCAAAATCGTTCGCAATTTTTCGGTTTGGCTTCAAATATGATGCGCCGAATTTTGGTCAATCACGCTGAAAGTTACAAAGCTGAAAAACGTGGTTCGGGACAAAAATTGCAACTCGATGAAACAGTTGATGTTTCGTTTGAAGAAAATTTGGATTTGATCGATTTAGACGAAGCCTTGAAAAAAATGGCAGAAATTGACGAGCAAAAAAGTAAAATCGTTGAAATGCGCTTTTTTGGCGGATTGACAATTGATGAAACAGCGCAAGTTTTGGGCAAATCACACGCCACGATTGAACGAGAATGGGCGTTTGCTAAGGCTTGGCTTTATCGAGAGTTAAAGTAGAGGTTTTACCGCTAAAAACGCGAAAAAAAAACGAAAGAAAGATTTTGGATTTATTTTAGGGTTTTTTAACTTTTTTATCGGACAAAATAAAATCTTGAATAAAGAAAATTGGCAAAAATTAAATGAGTTTTTCGCTGAGGCATTGGAACTATCTCCTAATGAACGCACGGCTTTTATTGCTTTGGTCGAAGACCCCGAAATTAAAAACGAACTCGAATCTTTACTCGAATCCCACGAATCTGCTAACAAATTTTTGAACAAAAACGCCGTCGAATTTAGCGCGGGAATTTTGCTTGATAACAGTCCGGAAAAACTGATCGGTGCACAGATCGGGCAATTTAAAATCATTTGTGAAATCGGGCGTGGCGGAATGGGCGCAGTTTATTTAGCCGAAAGAACAGGTGCAGATTTCGCACAAAAAGCCGCTTTAAAACTTATCAAACGCGGAATGGACACGGATTTTATTGTCCAAAAATTTCAGACCGAACGCCGCATATTATCTCGCTTGAATCATCCGTTTATCGCCAAACTACTTGACGGCGGAACGACTGATGATGGTTTGCCCTATTTTGTGATGGAATTTGTCGAAGGCGAAAATTTGAAAGATTTTTGCAGAAAACATGAACTTTCAGTTGAGGCAAAATTAAAACTTTTCAGCCAAATCTGCGAAGCAGTGCAATATGCACACCGAAATTTGGTCGTGCATCGAGACTTAAAACCCTCAAATATAATAATTACCGAAGGCGGAGCACCAAAACTGCTCGACTTTGGCATTGCCAAGGTTTTGGATGCTGATCCGGAAAATACGGAAAAAACAACTACAGAATTTCGACTTTTAACTCCGAAATATGCTTCGCCTGAACAAATTCGCGGAGAACTTGTTGGCACTCAAAGCGATGTTTTTAGCTTAGGAGTTTTGCTAAAAGAAATCTTGGAATCAGAGCAGAAATCAAAGACCGACCAGGAACTTAAAACAATTATCAGCAAAGCAACTCACGAAGAAATCACCCGACGATATGCTTCAGTTGAACAATTTTCTGAGGATATTCGGCGTTATGAAAGCGGTTTGCCGATTCTTGCTCAAGCCGATAGTTTCGGTTATCGAACAAAAAAATTTATTGCCCGTCATCGTTTTGGTGTTCTTGCAACAGTTTTGATTTTACTTTCGATTTTAGGCGGAATCGGTGCAACTTTTTGGCAGTTTCGCCAAGCACAATCCGAGAGAAATTTAGCGCAAACCCGATTTAATGATGTTCGTGGTTTGGCAAATTCGGTGATCTTTGACTTGCACGATGAAATTCAAAATCTGCCGGGTTCCACCAAAGCACGAAAATTATTGGTCGAAAAGGCATTGGAATATCTCAACAAATTAGAACAAGATGCAGGAAATGATGCTAATTTACAGCATGAAATAGCGATGGCTTATTTGAAAATCGCAGATGTCCAGGGACAAGTTTTTGAGCAAAGTCTTTTACAAACCGATGAAGCTGAAAAAAACTATCGTAAATCATTGGCAATTTTGGAAAAAGCAGTTGAAGCCGAACCCAAAAACTTTGTATTCCGGCGCGATTTAGCTCTTGCCTGTTATCGTTTTGCGGAAGCCTTGCGGGGCGGAAATGATTTGACT
>DAORIL010000476.1:0-5528 GCA_035438525.1 Pyrinomonadaceae bacterium | reverse complement strand
GTAATTATCGCCATACATTTCGTCTAAATCGTATGATTGTTTCATTTGCAATAATCCGCATTCCGAACACCAAACCAAATCCAAATCGCCTTTGGTAATTTCTTCGTCTTTTGACTTTGGAAACACTCCGGTCAGATATTGCTCGCCGAGCGAGACAACTGTCTCAAAATCTTCGCTTTGACATATCCGGCATTTTGTAATTTCTGTGTGCATTAGTTATTTATTAGTTCCCACTTATCTTTCAAAATAATACAACCATAATCATACCCTTCGGCAAATGAGAAATCCGTTCCATCATCAAAAACTTTTATCGGGCAAATATCATCGTGCCAATCGTAAGTAATTGTCCCGGTTCTGGTATTTAAAGCTATCAAAAACGAATAATCCATCGGGGCAATCAGACCGCCTTCGATAATAAAATCAACTGTCACCTCATCCGAGCCTTCACGGTAAAAACCTTCTAATGACTTATTCACAGTAAAAACCCGTTTTTTATCTTGTCTTAATAAACAAACTGCTACATTTTGAATTCGTAAGAAGTTATTAACGCCGATGACCAAACGTAACCGAATATCTTCTTTATGTCCGATATTTGTTTGCGGATTACCATCTTTATCACAAGTATAAGCTTGTTTAAGAAATATATCGGAATCGGAATGCGTTTTGGTATAGGAATGGGTTTTCTCGTTATTATAATATTTTTCGACAATTTCTGATGGTGGTCCTTCAGCTAAAACCTTTCCTTTTTCTAATAGAATGCAGTGTTTACAGAGCTGAAGAATTGTTCCCATATTGTGACTGACGAACAACACGGTTCTTCCACCTTTACTAACTTCATCCATTTTGCCAAGACATTTTTTCTGAAATTCAGCATCTCCAACTGCTAAAACTTCGTCAACCACTAATATTTCAGGCTCAAGATTTGCGGCAATTGCAAAAGCCAGACGCATATACATTCCGCTGGAATATCTTTTGACCGGAGTATCTATAAATTTTTCAACTTCGGCAAAATCCACAATTTCATCAAATTTTTTGGCGATCTCTTGCCGACCCATTCCCAGAATCGCACCATTTAGAAAAACATTTTCTCTGCCGGTTAATTCGGGATGAAATCCGGTTCCGACTTCTAAGAGACTTCCGACACGTCCATATAATTCCGCTTTTCCAACAGTTGGTTCGGTAATTCGGCTCAAAATTTTCAACAGGGTAGATTTACCTGCGCCATTGCGTCCGATTATTCCGACAATATCACCCGGCATTATCTCAAAACTTAAATCCCGTAATGCCCAAAAACGATCTTTTTCGCTATCTTGATTTTTAAAAAAATTCAACGGTTTGCGCAGGGAGCTAATGATTGCCTCACGAAAAGTTAAATAACTTTCGGGTTTAGCACCGATTTGATACTGTTTTCCTAGATTTTCGACTTTGATAATTGGTTTCATCTTAAACTAAATCGGCAAATTGCTTCTCCATTCGTCTAAAATTGTAAGCGGAATAAATCAGAATTATGAAAGTTATCGCAACTGAAATTCCTAATGAAAACCAGTCAAAAGGCTTGCCGAAAAAAGCGGAGCGATAGGCTTCAATTTGTCCGGTTAAAGGATTCAAAGCCAATAACCATTTCCATTTTTCACCAACTAAGCTGGTTGGATAAATGATTGGCGAGGCAAACATTCCAATTTGAATTAAAAAAGGCAAAGCATAACGAATATCACGGTATTTGACGTTTAAAGCAGACATCCACATCCCAATTCCAATGGCTAAAAGAGCAGTTAAAATAACTAAAAAAGGAACCATTAAGATATTGAACGTGAGACCGATTCCATAATAAAACATCAACACCACCAATAAAATAAAAGCAATGGCAAAATCTAAAAGACCCGAGCCAACCGAAGCTATCGGAATAATCATTCGGGGAAAATAAACTTTGGTAATCAGATTAGAGTTTCCGACTAAACTATTTCCACTACTAGTGACAGCATTAGAAAAAAATGTCCAAGGCAAAAGTCCTGCATACGCAAAAATCGGGTAGGGAATTCCATCCGAAGGCATTCCTGCCAATCTCCCGAAAAATAGAGTAAAGATTAGCATTGTGAACAATGGCTGAATGATTGCCCATAAAGCTCCGAGAATCGTTTGTTTATATCTGACTTTAACGTCTCTTTCCGTCAAAATATACAATAAATCACGATACCGCCATAAATCTTTCAGATTCAGAGCTACCCAACTCTTGCTTGGTTTAATGACTACTAATGGTGTGTCGGGTATGATATGCGGATTGGCGGCAACTTCAAAAGAAACTTTTGGTGTCAAACTATTAATCGGAGTTTGTTCTTTTTCTGATTCTATTAAACTCATTAAAACCAATATCCATCATAGATTTGAGTTCTGCCTCAAATTTAATAGTTTAAGTGTAGTTTTAAATCTTGAATAGGTCAAACCCGTTTAAGAAACAGGGTAATGAGGTTTTAACTGCCTTTTTATTGATTCAAACTTCTTTGCTCTTTCTGATAAAGATAAAAATCATATAAGTTTTGGTTGACAAAAATATCGTTGGCGTAGGTTTGATGAAAGGAAAAATACCCGTTCTGTTCGAAGAAGTCGTTGATTTCAGTCAAACGATAGGTCGAGCCGTCATCTTTATAAGCCAGAGTTTCGACGCAAAAAACAGCCGGAGTATATTTTTCAAAATCAAAAGTTTGGAGGATTTTCAAATCCCAACCTTCGACATCAATCGAAATAAAATCGGGGAATTCGGTAAAATATTTTTCAATAACTTGGTTGATATTCATCAAAGACATTTTTATGACGTGCTCAACCTGAAATTTTTTGCCGCCTAGTCCGACTGTTTCCCAATATTTCGCTTCTTTTTCCGAAAAAGTGCTTAATCCGTCGGCTTCTTCGCCAAACATATAAAAATCTGCTTCAGTAATATTTTCGTCCGTGCCGATTCCAACATTGACGACCGTATCTTTTGGACGAACTGAGCGAAGTTTTTCGCATAAATGAGGGTTTGGTTCTACTAAAACTCCGGTAAATCCTTGTTCATAAAATGAAAACGTATTGCTGATATATTTCGGATTATTTGCGCCAATGTCTAAATATGAAATATTTGTGATCGGTATTTCTCTAAACAAATTATTGATAATTATGTCTTCGCCAAATTGGGAGTGCGAGACGACTGGATTTACTTTTTCTTTGATTTTTCGGCGCAGGGTTCGATGATTTTTAAGATTCTCTAATCTGGTTCTAATCGCAATAGTATCTTTAATTTTTTCAAACATTTTATCGGTAAAAGGTTGTGCAGATTGAACTAACCTAAGTTCAACCGTTCCTTCATTGTTGGTTTTATAGTTAAGTGGGTAACTATTTAAAACATCTTCAAATTTCTCCCTAAATATTTTGGCGGACCAATCTTTTTGGATTTGTTTGACAATGATTTCCGTATTTTTTATAGCATCTTTCAGTGATTGATAAGGAAAAGGTTTAATATATTTTTGCAGATGTCTGAAAGTATTGTTTTTTGAGGTGATTAGCGGTCTTCCGCTGGAAATTGCCTGATCGGTTGTGGCGGCTAATCCGGGCATATTTCGGTCATATAAAAAACAATTGAGAGTATTTTGACTACACCATTCTATCAACTCAGGTTTACTGAAAAATTCGTGGGTAACAATTACTTCGATTCCATTTTTAGCTCGGTTCTTACAAATTTCGGCTAACTTTTGGGCATAGTTCCGGCTTTCATCAGCGTAGGTCGAAAAAGGGATATTTATTTTAACAACGGCTTCATCAAATTCTTTATTGACGGCATCGATCAAATGCTCAAAACCTTTTCCTTTAGTCGCAAAGCCGAAACTTCCGATCACAGGAATTGGTTTTTCCTGATATGGTGCAAGATTTTCAATCACTTCCAACGGGCGCGGAAAGGCAAAAGCCTTATTATTTGCAATGTTTAAGGTTGGATCTAAAACAATGTAACCATCAAAATCATTCGGCGAACAGAAAACAAAAGGATTATTGGGTGAAACTTCCAAAACAACTGTCAAAACTAGACCGGGAAGGAGAGATTTTAACGATTTGGCATCAAGCCAGGACATTGTGACAGGATGATAATTAAAAAGGTAAAAATCATAATTGGTTGGGATAGACAGATTTTCTTGACTAATCTCAACATAATCAAGTGAGAATTTATCCGAACCAAGCAAACATTGATAAGTCATTATTCCTGACTCAAAAATACTGTCTTGAGCTTTGACACAATTGATAAACAGTCCTGATAATTTCACTTTTCGGATGCTTGGCCCCTTATTTTTTTAATCTAATTTATGGCAAAGCAGCAAGCGCATCAGAAAGTCTTTCGATTACCAATAACAGGGTTTTGCCGGATTCGACGATCTGTCCGGCAGAAGCCTGACCTTCTGCATCAGCTACTAAATTTGAAATACCATCTACTCTGACCGCATAGAGTTTAAGTCCAGGTTTGGTGCGAAATTCAGTTTCGAGTGCAAGAAGTCCGGCGCGTAAATTTTGTATTCCCTGAATAACTGCTTGTTTATTTTTATTATTAGCATCTACCGAAGCCTGTGAAATTTTTCTGGTTCTAGCTTCTGCATCGAGATCTTCAATTGTCCGGGCAATTCCGCCGAGCAGATAAACAAATCTTGAAACATTTTTGATCTGCATCGAAACTTTGTCTGCTCCGGCTCTGATTTCCGCAGCATTATTAATTGTGCTTGGTGCAGTGGCTGAAGTTGTTTTTTTAGTAGTAGTTTTTTTCTTTTGAGCATTGGCGGTCATCACTAAACCGGCCAAACACAAAATAATCATCAAAAATTTAATCGTTGAATTTGCTTTCATCACCTTTGTTCCTCTTTGTTTCCCAAAAATGTTAAACTTAATCTAACTGAACAGTTCACTTGTGTAAAGATGCCGAAAAGAGTATTAGAAGTTTGCCGTCTTGGTTTAATTGACTATGAAACGGCGTTAAAAATCCAAAAAGATGCAGAAAGTGCGGTTATTGCGAGTGAAAAATGTGACACTCTCTATTTGCTTGAGCATCCGCATACCTACACATTAGGACGCAGAGCGAAAGAAGACGGCGTTTTAGCCTCAGCGGAAATGCTCAAAACTCTGGGTGCAACCGTTTTTGAAACTAATCGCGGCGGAAAAGTAACTTATCACGGACTTGGACAACTTGTTGGTTATCCGATCATCAATCTCAGCCTTTTTAAAGAAGACGTTCACCTTTACGTCAGAAATTTGGAAGAAGTTTTAATTCGAACAATGACCGATTTTGCAATTGATGCGTTTAGAATTAAAGATTTAACCGGCGTTCATACAAAAGATGGCAAGGTCGCAGCCATTGGAGTTCATCTCAAACGCTGGGTAACGACTCACGGTTTTGCGCTTAATGTGAATACGGATTTGAGCTATTTCAATTGGATAATTGCTTGCGAAGGCGAACCTGTCACCTCAATGGAGCAGATTTTAGGACGCGCAATGACTTTTGCCGAAGTCGAAGGAAAAAT
>DAORIL010000475.1:0-5535 GCA_035438525.1 Pyrinomonadaceae bacterium | reverse complement strand
TGAAAATGAACTTGATAAAGCCCGTTTAGATTACGAAACATTTCGCGCCGACCTCTATGCTGCGCATCCTTCTTTGCAGGCTCAGCGCGGCGAAGCAAAAATCATTACAGATCAGGAAATCTCTGATCTGCTGCTCCAAAAACCGAATCGTGTTTTTTTAGAATATGCCGTAACCGACGATGCAACCTATTTATTTGTTATCTCCAAAAAAAAAAAAACGAATTCAGTTTCTCCGGTTGAAATCAATATTCATAAAATACCGATTTCGCAAAAAGATTTGAGTTTAAAGACCAACAGTTTTCGGCAGGCAATCGCTAACCGCGACGAATACGAAAAATCCGGACGCGAGCTTTACAATTTGCTGATAGCTCCTGCTGAATTGTCTTTAAAAGGAAAAAAGGAAATTGTCATTGTGGCAGATTCAGCCCTCTGGAACTTACCTTTCCAAGCATTAATTAATCAACAAAATCATTTTCTACTCGAAGATTTTGTTTTATCATATGCACCGAGTTTGACGGCCCTGCGCGAAATGCAAAAAATCTCCGAAAACCACGCTGCACAACCAGAAACTCAAAATTATCTACTCGCTTTCGGCAATCCGACTTTTGAAACAAATCAAATTGAAAAACAGATAAATACTGCTATCTTGCGCGGTGATGAAACTCTTTTATCATTGCCCGAAGCTGAAGAAGAGGTTAAATCTCTGGGTAATTTATATGGAAAACAACGCAGCAAAATTTATCTAAAAAAAGAAGCCACCGAAGATCGCGCCAAAAATGAATCCGGCAAATTTAAGATCATCCAATTTGCTACCCACGGCGTTTTTAATGATGCCAACCCGCTATATTCGTATCTGCTACTCTCGCCTAATACAGAACTCGGAGAGGATGGAATGTTGGAAGCCAGAGAATTGATGAATCTGAATTTATCCGCCGATTTAGTGGTGCTGTCAGCTTGTGAAACGGCTCGCGGACGGGTCGGCACGGGCGAAGGGTTAACCGGAATGACATGGGCTTTATTTAACGCTGGAGTTCCCTCAACCGTTGCCAGTCAATGGAAAGTATCCTCAGCCGGGACGACCGAAATCATGCGCGATTTTCACCGCTTGCTGCTTGATAAAACTCAATCAAATGATAAAGCCAAAGCTCTCAGACAAGCGGAATTAAACTTTTTGAGAGGCAAAAATTACAAACATCCGTATTATTGGGCGGGGTTTATTTTAATCGGGAATAATTAACCCAATTTGCTACAATTGGGAGTTGAATTTTAGTCTTAATGATACTCTGGGTGGATTTGAGTAGAAACCATCTGTTAGCAGATTTTCGATAGTTACCAGATAATTCCCTCAAATTGGGAACGAACATTCCTTTATCGGCAGATAAACGATTCGTTTATTGTTTCCAAGGGGCTGTTCTTGAGAGTCTTAAATCATCATTCATCTGCGGAATATTATCATTAGCAGAATGTTGTAAAAATTTATGGTAATCAACACAATTTTTTTCAGCCTTAGCAATTTTATTTTATGGTAAATTAAACACTCTTTTCTTCGGAAATATTTGAGGCTTTTACCATTAAAATCAAAACAGCAGCAATCAGTGCCGAACCCGAAAGATAAATCACTCCCGAATAAAATGTCCCTGTTTTGGTAGTCAAATAGCCGACAATATAAGGTCCGGCAAAACCCCCCAGATTTCCCACCGAGTTGATTAAACCAATCGATGCCGCAGCGGCAGATTCCGTTAAAAAAGCCGTGGGCAGCGCCCAGAATGAAGGCAAATAGCTGTAAAGTCCTGCTCCGGCTACACAAAAAACTATAATTGCAAGATAAACATTTTCCAAAAACAATGAACTCAGGAAAAGCCCCAAACAAACTGCCAAAAGTGAAATTGCCGTATGCCAACGGCGCTCGTTTCGGCGATCGGATGACCAACCCATCAAGAGCATTGCAACTAATCCGGCACAATATGGTAGGGCTGCGATCAAAGAAACTTGTAGATTTGAAAAGCCGGACAAACCTTTTAAAATAGTCGGCAGCCAGAAAGTAAAACCGTAAACACAAACAACTGCACAAAAATATGATAATGCCAGGATTATTACATTTCGATTCTTAAAAGCCTCAGCAATCGTATAATGTTTGACGGCTTTTTTCGCGGCTTTTTCGCATTCCAATTCGTTCGTGATCCATTCTTTTTCATCCGTTTCCAACCAATCCGCATCTTTTGGTTTATCGGTTAGATAATAGATGGTGACGATTCCAAAGATAACCGCCGGAATTCCTTCCAAAATAAAAACCCAACGCCAGCCTGCCAAACCAAGCCAGTTTACTCCCAAAATTAACCCCGAAATCGGTGAGCCGAAAATATTAGCAAAGGGCAGGGCAGTCATAAACATTGCCACCGCTTTTGCTCTGTCCTGGTAACGAAACCAATGGCTCAGATAAATAATAATTCCGGGGAAAAAGCCCGCTTCTGCCAATCCGAGCAAAAAACGAATGACATAAAAATGAGTAGTATTTTGAATAAAACCCATTAAAACTGCTAAAAATCCCCACGATATTATGATGCGCGCGAGCCATTTTCTGGCACTCCAATTTTCAACAATGAGCGAACCGGGAATTTCCAGCAGAAAATATCCAAAAAAGAAAATCCCTGCTCCGAAACCGAAAATTTCCGGGCTGAATCCTAAATCCTTTGACATTTCAAGATTGGCGTAGCCGACATTGACACGGTCGATATATGCCAAAATAAAGAGCAAAATCAGAAAAGGCATCAACCGCTTGGTGATTCGGGTTTTAGTCCGTTTTTCGATTTCCAAAGAAAGGTTATTTTCCATACATTATTTGTTAATCAACAAAATTTACCAAAGTTCCGATCGGTTCAATCGTAATTCTGATTTCATCCTCTTTGTGCAACGTAAAATCATTTGACGGAATAATACCTGTTCCAGTCATCAGAAAACAACCATTCGGAAACGACATTTCCCTAAAAAGCCATGAGGTTAGTTCAGTTAAATCTCGTTTGATTTGTCCAATGGTTGTTTTTCCCTCAAAAACGGTTACGCCGTTTCTGTTAATACCCATTTTTATTTCTGTTTCAACAGCGAGAGGATTTTCAGAAATATAAAGACACGGACCAATCGAAGCACTTCCATCATAGGTTTTGGCTTGCGGCAAATAGAGTGGATTTTCCCCTTCGATACTACGCGAACTCATATCGTTGCCGATGGTGTAACCCACAATTTTCCCATTTGAAGTAATAAAAAGAGTTAATTCGGGTTCGGGAACATCCCAACTTGAATCTTTCCGAATCCGAACCTTTCCACCTGATCCGATGGCACGATAAGCTGTTGATTTAAAAAATAATTCAGGACGGTCAGCGACATAAACCCGTGCGTAAAAATCTCCGCCTCCCGCATCCTTTGATTCTTCCTGACGGGCGAGTTTGCTGTTGAAATAAGTGACACCGCTTGCCCAGATTTCCTGAGAACCAATCGGCGGCAAAAGTCCGTTTTGAATTAAATCTTCACCGTTTTCAATTGGAGTTTTGGTTGAAATTAGATCTTTAGTTTTTGAAATCAAATTATCATCATTAAAAAACTCATCCCAATTTGAATCATCTAGATAGAATACTCCCTCTGATTCAATCAAAATACCTGATTTTACTTTGTAAATTTTCATAAATTTTAAGAAATACTTGTCCACGAAGTTTTACGAAGGCTACACGAAGTTTTCTTTCTTTTTGCCTTTTACATTTTTACTTTTGCCTTACTGCGGAGCAGGATTTCCTTCGTGAAACCTCCGCGTTTCTTCGTGGATAATTTCTTCTTAGTGTAAATCTCTGGCAACTTCCGCACCCGATTTTCCGACTAAAATATCCAAATCACAGCCTTTTTCCGCTTGTTCAACGTGGTCTATGTAAAGTTTGACATAACCGCGTTCCGCAAGCGGTTCAGGCGGCATCCAATTTGCTTTACGTTGTGCTAATTCTTCGTCCGAAACGTCTAAATGCAATCTGCGGTTTTCGACATCAAGTTCAATAAAATCACCGTTTTGAACTAACGCGAGCGTTCCGCCGATTGCTGACTCAGGCGAAACGTGCAGAATAACCGTTCCATAAGCCGTTCCGCTCATTCGTCCATCTGAAATTCTGACCATATCCTTAACGCCTTTTAGAATCAATTTTTCGGGCAGATCAACATTTCCGACCTCGGGCATTCCGGGATAACCTTTCGGACCGACACTTTTCAGAACAATGACCGAATTTTCGTCAATTTCAAGATTCGGACCATCAATTCGCTCGTGATAATCCTCCATACTTTCAAAAACTACCGCTTTTCCACGATGTTTCATCAATTTTGGAGTGGCTGCCGAAGGTTTAATAACCGCACCGTTCTCGCATAGATTTCCTTTCAAAACGGCTATTCCGGCTTCTTTTTTGAGCGGTTCATCAATCGAAAAAATAACTTCGCGGTTATAACAAACTGCTTTTTCGTTATTTTCCCGAATTGTTTTTCCGTTGACGGTTATGCAATCGCTGTGAAGCAATTTGCCTAATTCTTTCAAAACAACGGGTAAACCGCCTGCATAAAAATAATCTTCCATCAAAAATTTGCCGGAAGGCATTAAATTAACTAAAAGCGGAATATGACTTCCGATTTTGTCAAAATCTTCGAGTTGTAAATCAACTCCGATTCGTCCCGCAATGGCAGTTAAATGAATAATTAAATTAGTCGAACCGCCGACTGCCGCAT
Source organism: Pyrinomonadaceae bacterium (assembly GCA_035438525.1). Lineage (GTDB taxonomy): Bacteria > Acidobacteriota > Blastocatellia > Pyrinomonadales > Pyrinomonadaceae > JAIBCC01. The sequence goes on along the minus strand of DAORIL010000475.1, from coordinate 786 downwards.
TGACAATGATGGAATTTTCAAAAGCCTGACGGGTGAGAATTTTGGAAAGCGTTAAATCCTCGTTGACCATTTCGACAATTCTTCTGCCCGAAAGCTGTGCGAAAACCTTTTTGCGTGAATCAACCGCCGGAATTGCCGACATTCCGGGCAGAGTTAAACCGAGAGTTTCCACCATTGTTGCCATCGTCGAAGCAGTTCCCATCGTGTTGCAATGACCGCTGCTGCGGGCGGCGCAGATTTCTGCTTCCATTAAATCTTCGTCCGAAAATTCCTCAGTCGTTTGCTTTTCTTTAATCATCCAGTTGAATGAACCTGAACCTATTTGCCCGCCTTTGTAACGCCCATTGAGCATCGGACCGCCGGGAACAATAATGGTCGGCAGATCAACGCTGCACGCTCCCATCAGAGTCGCCGGAGTCGTTTTATCGCAACCTGTTAAAAGCACGACACCATCAATCGGATTCGCCCGAATAGATTCTTCGACATCCATACTGACCAGATTCCGAAAAAGCATGGTTGTCGGACGCATAATCGTCTCGCCCAAAGACATGACAGGAAATTCGAGCGGAAAACCGCCTGCTTCTAAAACGCCTTTTTTTACGATTTCGGCAAAATCCCGTAAATGTCCGTTGCAGGGTGTTAATTCCGACCAAGTGTTACAAATACCAATGACGGGACGACCGCGAAAAAGATCGTCCGGGTAACCTTGATTCCGCATCCACGAGCGATGGACAAACCCCATCTTGTCGTTGTTTCCGAACCACTCTTTGCTTCTTAAATTCTTCT
>DAORIL010000474.1:0-5543 GCA_035438525.1 Pyrinomonadaceae bacterium | reverse complement strand
CAAAAAGATTATCTAAACGAGGTTGTCAACGGAATAACAAAATTCGAACCACAATACAAAATCTTTTGCCTGAAAGCGAAATACGAAACAATCCTTAAACGTTTGGAAACACGCGGTGAAAAAATTGATTTAGGTGAAGAAAATTGGTCGGTTCGAAAAGCCAAATTATGTATCGAATCTCACCAACAAGAGGGTTTCGGAGAAGCTATCAACACGGATAAAAAAGAGGCGATTGGGGTCGCAAATGAAATTTTAAACAGATTAGGTAAGCAAGCCTAACAGAACATTTTTTATGAGCAATAATTTTTTAGATTTATTAAAAGAAAGAATCATCGTTTTTGACGGTGCGATGGGTAGCAATCTGCAATCGCAGAATTTAACAATTGAAGATTGGGGCGGTTTGAATTTCGAAAATTGCTCAGAAAATCTTCTTTACACTAAACCCGAAGCGATTGAAAAAGTCCACGTTGGCTTTTTAGAGGTTGGTTGCGATGTGATTGAAACTAACTCTTTCGGCGGCGGCGAGGTTGTTTTGCAGGAATTCGGGATTGCCGATAAAGCCTACGATGTCAACAAATTAGCCGCAAGCTTTGCCAAAAATCTGGCGAATCAATATTCCACCAAAGAAAAACCTCGTTTTGTGGCAGGATCAATCGGTCCCGGAACAAAACTTCCGACCCTCGGACATATCAACTATGCCGATTTAAAAAAATCTTACGTTGAACAGGTTCGCGGACTTTATGACGGCGGAGTTGATTTGTTTGTGGTCGAAACTTGCCAGGATATTTTGCAGACCAAAGCCGCACTTGCCGCAATCTTCGACTTTTTTGCCAAACATAAAATTAAACTTCCCGTCATTGCTCAAGTAACGATTGAAACATTTGGAACGATGCTCAACGGGACTGAAATTTCCGCCGCCTTGACGGCACTTGAACCATTTCCGATTGACGTGATCGGAATGAACTGCGGGACGGGTCCCAAACAAATGGCAGATTCATTGAAATATCTTTGTGAAAACGCTCCGATGCCCGTTTCTGTTTTACCAAATGCCGGTTTGCCCGAAGTTAAAGACGGTCAACAGCATTATGATGAAACGCCCGAAAGTTTTGCCAATCAAGTTGAACATTTTGCCAAAGATTTTGGCGCAAATATTGTCGGCGGATGTTGCGGAACTAGTTTTGAACATCTCAAATTGGTAGTTGAAAGAATGCAGGGCGTTTCGCCGAAACAGCGAAATGCCAAATTAGTTCCTTCGGCTTCTTCGATTTATTCACAACAGCCATATACCCAGGACAATTCGTTTTTGATCGTTGGTGAACGAGTTAATGCATCAGGCTCTAAGAAAATGCGTGATTTGCTAAATGCCGAAGATTGGGATGGGCTCGTCAGTTTGGCTAAGGAACAGGAACGGGAAGGCGCACATATTTTGGATGTCAACGTGGATTTTGTCGGTCGAAATGGGGTTGCCGATATGCACGAACTCGTTTCCAGATTAGTTACAAATGTCAAAATTCCCTTGATGCTCGATTCAACCGAGTGGGAAAAAATGGAAGCCGGATTAAAATTGGCGGGCGGAAAATGCTTGCTGAATTCAACCAATTACGAAGACGGGGAAGAACGTTTTCATAAGGTTCTATCATTAGCAAAAGAATACGGTGCTGGTGTTGTAGTTGGATTGATCGATGAAACCGGAATGGCGCGGACAACCGAGGACAAAGTAAAAATTGCTCGTCGGGCGTTCAAAGATGCCGTCGAATTCGGAATTGAAGCGCACGACATTTTCTTTGATCCGTTGGCTTTACCAATTTCGACCGGAATTGAAGAAGATCGGCGAAATGCGCTGGCAACTATCGAAGCTATCAAAATTATTCACGAAGAAATGCCCGAAGCAAATATTATTTTGGGCGTTTCTAATATTTCATTCGGTTTGAATCCCGCTGCCCGTGTTGTTTTGAACTCAATTTTCCTGCACGAATGCACTGAAAATGGAATGAATTCGGCAATCGTTAATGCCTCAAAAATCCTACCGCTGAGCCGTTTTAACGAACACGAAATTGAAGTAGCACTTGATCTTATTTACGACCGCCGAAAGTTTGAAGGCGACATTTGCATTTATGATCCCCTCGGCGAGTTTACCACGATGTTTGAGGGTAAAACCACAAAGTCAATGAAAGCCGACATTTCAAGTCTGCCGGTCGAAGAAAAATTAAAGCGACACATCATTGACGGTGAAAAAATAGGTTTGGAAGATTCGCTCAAAAAAGCACTTGAAACTTATCCGCCACTCGAAATTATCAATACGCTTTTATTGGACGGAATGAAAGTAGTCGGCGATTTATTCGGTAGCGGACAAATGCAGCTGCCTTTCGTTTTGCAATCAGCCGAAGCTATGAAAACTGCCGTCAAATTCCTTGAACCGTTTATGGATAAAGCCGATTCGACCGATAAAGGAACAATGATTCTGGCAACGGTCAAAGGGGATGTTCACGACATCGGCAAAAATTTGGTGGACATTATTTTGACCAATAACGGTTATCGGGTCATTAATCTCGGAATTAAACAACCGATTGACGACATTCTCAAAGCCTACGAAGAACACGGAGCAGACGCAATCGGAATGTCAGGTTTGCTGGTCAAATCAACTCTCATTATGCGTGACAATCTGGAAATTATGAATGAACGCAATATCAATGTTCCTGTAGTTTTAGGCGGCGCCGCATTGAACCGAAAATATGTTGATAACGATCTAGTTCCGCTTTACAACAGCAAACTTTTTTATGCACGTGATGCTTTTGACGGGCTTCATGCGATGGATTTATTAACTCAAAAGGATTCAAAGGGCGAAACCCCAAAGTCAGCAGAAAAAGTAAAAGCAGCTTCAGTCGGTTCGGATGAAATCATCCAAACGGTTGAAGATGTCGAGGATTTAGTAGGTGAAGATGCAAAACTTGGAATGGTTGCCGCCAGAGTTAAACAAACTAAGCCTGTTTTTGATACTTCGCACACTACCAAATCAGAAATAAAACCTGCGGAAATCATTCCTACCGCCCCGTTTTACGGTTCCAAAGTGGTGGAAATTACCGATTTGAATAAAGTTTTTGATTTTATCAACGAAACCGCACTTTTCAAAGGACAATGGCAATATAAACAAGGCAAATCGTCGAAAGAGGATTACGCTAAACTATTGGAAACAGAAGTTTATCCAAAATTCAAAGCTATCAAAGCCCAGGCAATTCGCGAAAAACTTTTGGAAGCAAAATTGGTTTACGGCTACTTCCCTTGCCGTTCTGAAGGTAACGATCTAATTATTTTGCAGGACGATGAAAAAACCGAAAGGTTGCGTTTCACTTTTCCGCGTCAACCGATTGAACAACGCGGAAGTAAAAATCTTTGTTTAGCAGATTATTTTGCTTCTGATAAAACTGATGTCGTCGCATTTCAATTAGTGACAATGGGCAGAAAGGCTTCCGAACATTCGCATAAATTGTTCAAATCTGATAATTACACCGATTATTTATTGTTCCACGGGCTTTCAGTTGAATCAGCCGAGGCTCTCGCTGAAATGTGGCACAAACGCATCCGGGAAGAACTCGGATTTGCTCAAAATGATGCTCAAGATTTAGCCAAACTTTTTCATCAAGGTTATCAAGGTTCGCGTTACAGTTTCGGTTATCCGGCGTGTCCGAATCTCGAAGACCAGACGAAACTTTTTGAACTGCTTCATCCCGAAAGAATTGATGTGGAATTATCGGAAGAATTTCAACTTCATCCCGAACAATCAACTTCAGCGATAATAATTCATCATCCGGAGGCGAAATATTTTAACGTGGAGTAATTCCAAATTCTTCAATATTTTATTTATGGATATTTACTCAAAGGCAACATTTTTATCTGAATTTCTACCAAAAAATTTGGGTAAACATCATCAGAAACACGAATGGATCTTTGCCGAATATTTTGAGCATCCCGAACAACGCGAGGACAAAAAATCGTATCGGGCTTTTGTTTTTCGTAACAAATCGCGAACTTTATTCGGGCTCAAAGAATTTTACAATGATAAAACTGATTTTCGGGCGTTGGCTGGAAAAGTTGTTTCAGATGATAAATTTCGGGAGAGTTTGATTTCGGATGATGATGATTTACCGAAACTTTGGAAGCGGCATTGAGCATATTTGGGGTTGTTTTAGCAATCAACCTCGGTGATAATCGTTTATCATTCAAGGACAAAATATTTCATTGTATTCTGGTTTTGGAGAAAATAGTATGTTGCGTTTTTCTTACCTCATAATTTTAGTTTTGTTTTTGTTGTTTACGGTTGCCAAATCGCAAATTGGAAATACAAGTGATGCTTTAATTGCCAAATTTGAAACTCCAGATCATCGAATTAATGATGTTGCATTTTCATCAGACAGCAAAATGATTGCCGCTGCATACGGTTTTTATGATGAAGGCGGGATAACTATTTGGAATATTGCAAATGGTAAAGTTATCGCAACATTACTCGAAAATGAATCAAAGGAACGAGGAATAAATAAAATTGCTTTTTCAAATGACGGAAAACTGTTTGCGTCGGCTGATAGCAAGGGCGACGTTTTGATTTGGAAGGTTGGTGAATGGAAAAATTACAAGAGAATTATTGTGGGTAAAGGAGATTCTAACGGTTTAGCTTTTTCTTCGGACAGCACAAAACTTGCCTTTTCCAGCGAAGAAAACGCCCTGCTTTATGATTTTTCAAATAACAAGATAGATGTAATTGCAGTTGGAAAAGAAAACGAGAACGAGTTTGATGGCATTTCTTTCACGCCCGGCGGAAAATCAGTTGTAATCAGCGGAAATAAAGGAACACAGATTTGGGATGTAGCTAGCAAAAAGATTGTAACAAAGTGGAAAAATTCCGAATACAATTTCTTTGGGGGTCTATCACCAAAAGGCAATTATTTCATTTCAGGTGGTGGAGCAATTTACGGAGATAAATCGGTAATAATCAGAAGTTTCCCCGAAGGAAAACTGATTAAAGAATTGTCTGATTTCCGTAATGGAGTTTTTGCTTTAGCGATTTCTAACTTAGGGAAATATTTTGCTTTGGGTGGCGGAGATTATGGTAGTGATAGCGGTTTCAGTCTGTGGAGTCTCGAAGACTTTAAAGAATTAGGATTTGCAACCTTTGGCGATATGCCTGTAAAGGGTTTGGCATTTAATCCTGATGATAGTGTTTTTGCGGTTGGTAACGAAAATGGTTTCGTTCTTTTGTATGATGTGAACCGCTTTCGTGGAAATCAGATAGAGAAACAAAAAGAATCCTTGTGTGGGGAAATTCAAACCGAAAATGGCAAAACTTTCATTAGACCATTATCGAAAATTCCTGGAATAATGCGTCCTAATTTCGTTTATTCTTGGAGATTAGAAATTGAGAACCCAAACTTTGTTCTAAACGCAGTCGGTTTGCCTGTTTTATTAAAGGATTGGTCAATTGTCAGTTCATCGGCAGATGACAAAGCCAAGATTGACGATTTTAAAACTTTTCTGAATAAAGATAGTGATGC
>DAORIL010000473.1:0-5544 GCA_035438525.1 Pyrinomonadaceae bacterium | reverse complement strand
ATTTCAACGGGTTAAGGCTCGTTTGTTAAAAACGACTAATGCTCGTTCAACCACCACTATTGATATTGATGAAGGCACTCCTGGAAAACCGACTTTGAAACGGAGAACTCCCGATTCTGATGACCCAAATGCTCCCGGAACATCAACCGGAACCTCGACCAGTTCGGATAAACAGGAAGGTCCCCCACAGTTAAAACGGCGTGATGCGACACCATTACCGACCCCAACTCCAACCCCGGAAGATTAAGGTTTGGGAAAATTTAACCAAAAAAAAGAGGCAATCTGAAAATTCAGGTTGCCTTTAATATTTTCTTTGAAATCCTTTTATATAGTAATTACCGCCTTTGCCTCCACACTTAATTCAACTAAATTTGGTTTTTTAGGTGTTGGCGTTGGAGTTGGTTTTGGTTCCACCTTAATTACTGGAGGTTTTTCCTTTGGCGGAGTTTGTTTTTTATCATCAGACGATTGACCGAATGCCGCCAATGAGCATCCGATTACAAAAACTGTGGTAAATAATAATTTTCTTAACATCTTAATCCTAATTAAATTTCAATTTTTTAATACTTAAATAAATTTCTGTTTTTGTTTCCAATAACCTTAAAACTAATCTTCATTTGGTTTCTTAGGTGTTGGCGTTGGTCTTGGCGTTTCTACCTTTGGCTTTGGTTGAAATATTGGCGGATCAACCTTGGGCGGAATTTTTTTTCCATCAGTTTGTTGACCAAAAACAAATAAAGCACATCCCGCTGCTAAACTTGTTAATAATAATAACGCTTTCAATTTTCTCATGACAATTAATTTCATCCTTTTCCCTTTCAAATTCGGCACAGGGGGAAAGAACAAAACGTGCGCCGATTATCATAACGCAAAATTAGTGCCACAACCTTTCAAATTAGCTTTTTCCTCAATAAACACACCGTTTATTGATATAACGTGTTTTGGATTCAATAATCAAACTTGACGTTTTCCGTAATTTTTATACGAAATTGTAAAACACATTAACGATTTTGGATAATTATGAGATAATTTTTATATAAGCTTGGACTTTTGATTTTTGTTTTCTTTTAATGCTGTTATTAAATGTAATTCCATCCAATTAGAGTTATCAAAAATCTAAAATCTAAAATCTAAAATCTAAAACTATGAAATTCCTACACATATCCGATATTCATTTGGGCTGCACACGCTATCAGCTTGCCGAAAGTCCAAAGGATTTTTTTCGGGCCTGGCATGATGTCATCAAGAAATATGCAATTGGTGAAAAAGTTGATTTTGTAATTATTGGCGGCGATTTCTTTCATAAGAGGAATGTTGACCCTCAAGGGATGAATCACGCATTTTACGGGCTAAATTTATTGAAAGAGAACGGCATTCCCGCAATAGCTATTGAAGGAAATCACGACCAACATTCTAATGAGAGCGATCATAGTTGGCTTCGTTCATTAACTAGCTGGGGATTGCTGGTTTTACTTGAGCCAAAAGCCGAGGATGGAAAAATTATTTATCAGGTCTGGGATAAAGATAATAAAGAAGGTTCATTTATTGATGTTGGTAATGCCCGAATTTTTGGTTCACATTGGTATGGAGCCTCAGCAAATGTTGCAATTCCGAAACTTACCGAATCAATCAAAGAAAATCAGCGGGAAGGTGCATTTCACATTCTATTGTTACATACTGACGTTGAAGGACATCAAACCCACCCGATTCCGGCTCTTTCGATTGCCAATTTGAAGGAATTAAAATCCGTCACTCAATACGTTGCTCTCGGTCATACGCATAAATCTTACGAAATTGATAATTGGGCCTTTAATCCCGGCTCTTTAGAAGTTACCAACATTGATGAATTCCGTGAAATTAGAGGAGCATATTTAGTTGAAGTCTCTGAAACCCTTGAAATTACTGCAAATCACGTTAAAGACTATCATCAACGCCCTTTCCAAAGGCATTTGTATGATGTTGATGGGAAAATTGATGCCAAAGAAATCACCGAAGGAGTTTTGGCAATGATTAAACGTGAAGCCCGAATTTATGACGAGGAAACGCCCAAACCTATTATTGAAGTTACTTTGCGCGGACATTTAGGTTTTCCTAATTCCCTTTTGGAATTAAATAAAATCCGTGAAGAAACTCAAAAGTTAACCAACGCATTGCATGTTAGAATCAAAAACCACACTGCTCCAATTGAATATGCAGTAGCGGCAGATCTAGAGGAAGATGTAAGCCGGGAAAAATTAGAACGGAGAGTGATCGAGGATTTAATAATTAGAGATAATCGCTACAAACTCCGAGCGGTTGAAATGGCTGAAGCAGTAGTTGGAGCAAAAAAAATGGCTTTGGGTGAAGAATCGCCAGAGAAAATAGTTGATTTTATTGCCATAAAATTAAAAGAAGATTCAAAACAAATTAAACAAAATGTCTGATGCAACTAATAAAGTCTTAGGGGCAAATTATTTGCCGATTTTTCCTTTGCCAATCGTTTTATTTCCAAACGAATTGCTACCTCTTCATATCTATGAACCGCGTTATCGGCAGATGCTCAAAGATATTCAAAAGGGAAACCATCTTTTCGGACTCAATTACTTTGATTCTCAGGAAACAATTTCCGAAACGCCCGAAATCGGAAGTGTGGGTTGTGTGGCAGAAGTTCGTGAGGTTCACCCAGTGCCTGATGGTCGCTCAAACATTCTAACTATTGGCGTAATTCGTTATGAAATTGAAAATTATGTCGAAAGAGACAAACCTTATTTAATGGCAGAAGTAACTTTTTTTGAAGATTTTGAGGAGGATGAAGACTTTTTAAAACCGCTTGCGGATGAGGTTTTCGGACTTTTTAGACGTATTGCCCAGGCAGCCCACGAACTAACAGAACAAAGAGGAAAATTCCCTGAAATTCCTCAAGCCGAACCGCAAATGCTTTCCTTTTTAGTTGCCGCTGCTTTTAATCTTCCGGTTGAAATCAAACAAGAATTGGTAAAATCGCGTTCCACTTCTTTTCGCTTAACTAAACTGCGAGAACTTTTATTACAGGCTGTTGAACAGGCAGAAGCAAGTGCCAACATCAATAAAGTAGCTAAAACCAATGGTCACAGTAATAAAAAGATTGATTTGGATAGTTAAAAATCACGAAAAAAAGTTAATTTATCCATCTCAAGATCCGCAAATTTCGTCAATTGCTTCCGAATATTTTTCGTCAATTACGCCACGTTTGATTTTAAGGGTCGGAGTCATTTCACCCTTATCAATTGAAAACTCTCTCGGAAGCAAATAAACTCGTTTGACCCTTTCGTAATCATTTAATTCTCGGGTCAAAGCTACTGCCTCATTTTGCACGATTTTAATAACTTCAGGACGTTCACAAAGTTCTTCGCGTGAACAGTTAATATCAATTTTATTTTCTTCTAAAACAGCTTTGAGAGTTTCCCAATCAGGAACAATCAAGGCCCCAACCTGTTTTCTGCCTGACCCAACCACAACCGGTTGAGCAACTAAAGGACTTTGTTTTAAAAGGCTTTCAACTTGCAAGGGTGCAACATATTTTCCATTCGAGAGTTTAAAAAGATCTTTTTTGCGATCGGTGATAAAGAAATGTCCTTCTTCGTTTTTATAACCGATGTCTCCGGTGTGATACCAACCATCTTTTAGAACTTCCGCTGTTAATTCAGGTTTATTGTAATAACCTTTCATAACATTTTTGCCCCGAATCAGCAGTTCACCATCCTGTGCAACCTTCATTTCGATTCCGTCAAAAGTTGTGCCGATCGAATCAATCCTTTTATTATCCGGACGATTTGCCGAAACAACGCAACCCTCGGTCATTCCATAACCCTGCAAAATCGGAATCCCTGCCGCCCAAAAGGCATAGCTTAGTTTTTTGGAAAGAGGTGCGCCGCCTGAAACAAAAAACCTTAAGCTTCCGCCAACGCCTGCCCGCCATTTTGTAAATACTAATTTATCGGCAATTGCGTGTTTAGCCGCCAAAGCGGTCGGAACAGATTTTCCTTTTTCTTTGTAATCCCAATATTGTTGTCCAACGTCTAACGCCCATTGAAAAAGTTTTGTTTTCCAACCGCCCGCGGACATCCCTTTTTTCACGATTTTGTGATAAACCTGCTCAAATAGCCTTGGAACTGCCGTCATTACAGTAGGTTTTACCTCTCCCAAATGTGAAGCGAGTTGGTCAAAAGCTGAACAATAATGAACTGACACGCCATTGCAAGACATCACATAAAAACAAACCCTTTCAAAAATATGTGAAAGTGGCAGAACAGAAAGACTGCGATCAGTTGGAAGAATCGGTAATCCAGCCGTAATAGCTCGGATATTGGAAGCAAAATTTTCGTGGGTGAGCATCACTCCTTTTGGCTCGCCTGTTGTTCCACTGGTGTAAATGATTGTAGCTAAATCATTTGTATCAATTTCACTCAATAATTTCTCAAAAGTCTTTTCATCTATTTTTTCGAGTTCTTCGCCTCGCTTTTCCAAATCAGTTAGTGATAATACACGATGATTACCTTCCGGCATTGCATCTTCATCAAAAAAGATGATCTTTTCGAGCATTTCCACGCTTTCAATAGCGGCGATGGCATGTTTCCAAATCTTTTTGCTGGAAATAAAAAGCGCTTTTGCACCGGAATCTTCAAGGATATAACGAATTTGTTCAACGGCTTGAGTTGTATAAATAGGAACATTGACGCCACGAAGTGACAAAATCGCCAGATCAGCAAAAGTCCATTCCGGGCGATTTTCCGAAATCAAAGCTACCCGATCACCCGCACCGATTCCCAGATCTTTTAGTCCCAAAGCAAGTTTTTTGACTTTCTCAATAACTTCTTTGCCCGAAAAATGTTTCCAGGAATTCTTGATTTTATGACCAAGTGCATCCGCTTTATCAAAGTGCCGGAATGTTTCCAGGCAATAATGTGGAACTGTTTGCGGAATGCTTCCAAATAATGTGTCTAATGTCATTTGTTGATTCAATTAAGGCGTTTACATTTGCCTTTTTACCCTTTACTTAAATCCTGCTGCTCCTTTTCGGAGTAAAATTGTGCACCGCGAAGTGCAAATTAATTTCCCTCTGCCATTAGTAATTTCAACATTCCAAACGGCTAGGGTTCGCCCATTATACAATGGTTTGGCTTCAATTGTAATTTTACCGCGACTAACTGCCCTTAAATGATTAGCATTTATTTCAATTCCGACCGGCGAAAACTTGGTTAAATCAGCATTTGCAACCGCCGCAATAGAAGCAGCTGTCTCACATAAAAATAGTGAAACCCCTCCATGCATAATTCCAATATATTGATGAATTTTGGGAGTGACTTCCATTGTCAAAACAGTCCGTTCAGGCTCAACAATCTCAATATTTACGCCTAAAAACTGTATTAATTCGTTTTCTTGAGTGCGTTTTATGAGTTCTGTTTTGTCCATAATTTCGGGATATTTTTAATCGTTGTAAAGAAAATATTGCCATAGCAATAACAAAATAAAAAGGCGAGAGTTTGAAAACAATCAACTCTCACCTTTTATTTTTTTAGAAATAAT
>DAORIL010000472.1:0-5558 GCA_035438525.1 Pyrinomonadaceae bacterium | reverse complement strand
ATAATTTTTTCCACAACTGTGGAAATCTTTTGAGGTTTGGCGAGTTTTATCTTTTTTGTTTCTGCAAATTCATCAAACTTTTCAACTAACTGCGTATCAAAAACACGAATCTTTTCTTGCCAATCATCACGCAAAGCGGTGCAAAGTTTGGCAATTTTCGCGCTTTGATTTGAAACAACCCACAGTTTCTCAGCAGATTTTGTTTTGAGTTTTTCAAGTTCGTGAAACCACAAAAGCGCGTAAGTAATTAGGTTTTCGCCCGTTTCATTTTGTAATTCAGCAACCACCGCAATTTGTTTATTTTGAAAGTTTTGCAAGAGAATTTTGGCAAAATGCGGATTGTATTTATCACTTAACTGAACGCTGATTATTTTTCCGCCGAGAATTTTTTGCCGCGCAAGATTGGCGATTTGCTGAGATTTTTCGTGCATTTATAATTAGTGGGGGCATTTGTTCTTTATTTTAACTTTATTAGTTTCTTGGTGAAACAGCTACAATTAAAAATGATAAAGCAACAATAACTCCAACGACAATAGCAACCTTTGCACCTGTTGACAAATTATTCCCCTTAACTTGCTTTGCATTCGGATACGGAACCTCAGTTGATGCGCCTGTTTTCTCATCCGTAACAGAAAAACTTTCCTCGCCAATATTGCTGATATAGCCTTTTAATTTTGTGCCATCTTTGAGTTTAACTTGAATCTTTGCCTCAGTTCCCGTTCCAAGTTTGGTAATTTCAGTTTTCACCTTTTGGGCAAATTTTGCGTCTTTTTCAATTTTAGTATCAGCAAATGCGACTGAACTAAAAGACAAATTGATAACTAAAACGGTTAAAAATAGCGATAGATATTTTTTGAACATTATTTTCTCTTCTCTTTTAAATTGTGTTGGGGGTATTTTGGTTAAACTATTTGACCGACTTCTTAACAACCGAGGCGACTTCTTTCGCTAATCCGCGAGTTGCGCCGTTTGAGTCTCCGCCAAATAATCCAATAATGACTTTTCCATCAACCGACTTTTCAAACACAATTTTTCCTGTTGCTTTATCCACAACTTTAATTAACGCAACGATTTTTGTTTTTCCTGCGCCAAAGCCGATCAAGTATCTGGCGGCACGATTGCCCGCTTCATATTTGGTAATTGTTCCGCTTAAAATCAAATTCGGCTCAATTGTCTGCGCGAGTTTAGGTTCGCCTTCGGTTTTGTCAGCCTTTGTAGTTTCTGACAGAGTTTGCATTTGAACTTGACTAAATTTATTAAGTTTTTTCAGTTCATCTACAATTTCCGCCATCATCACATCAATCAAGGTTACCGGAAATTCGATACCTTGTTTAATATCAAATTTTTGCACTTCAACAACTTGTTTTGTTTCTGTAGAAGTAGTCTTATCATTTTGGGCAAATACGCTTAATGCCATTAATAGACAAATAACTACAGCTAAAGTTAGTTTTATATTTAATTCTTTCATTGATACTCCTTATTTTTCTATCTTTTACAGACTTCTAAATGTTGAATTTAGTTTTACCTGTTTGTGATTGAGCAAGGGGGGCAAGGAAATTTAATCACTAATCGCTCCTTCCTGCAATTGTTAAAGATAATTTTTTTTGAACATAATTTTTCCTATTTTTAGTTGAATCAAGATTGGGAAATCGCGTTTAGAGTTGCGTCTTTAGGCGCGATTTACTCATCAATCTCCAACAATGTTGTTAATAAACAGTTTAATTTCGGCATCAACCGAGAGTAATTTAACTTTTTCACGCTTAAAAGCGTAACTCTAAACGCGATTAGTTTAGTTTTTCAATAGATTTACGGAGTCTTTGGATAACTCCATATAATTTTGTTTCAATGCTCATCTCGTAGAAAAAATCCAGAGCCAAATTACCGCAACAACTAAAATAAATAAACCTAATTCACTTCCGCTAAATCCTTCATCTCGATTTTTCATAAAAACTATTTCTCCAAATGTAGTGATTTTTAGAGTAGTGTTTTTATGAAAATGAAATATGGAGCATTGTGACACTTTTTAAACTGTCACAGTCAAAAGATGTTTTTAACGCAGAGACGCAAAGGATTTCAAGTAAAAAGTTAAAAGGCAAAATAAAAAATATTTCTAAACTTTGCGTCTTGGCACCTTTGCGCCTTTGCGTTAAAATTTGTGTTACTGTTTTCCAACCAAATAATTCTCTGCAATTTGTTGAAATGCTTTAACTTGTTCAGTTTTCCAGGTTTTATTTTTACCTAATTCTTTTGCCATAATTTCGGCAACTTGGGGAGCCAATTCGATGGCTGCTTTGGCGTTTAGAAACAAAATGCGGGTTCGGCGGGCTAAAACATCTTCGATGGTTTCAGCCATTTCTTCGCGCACGGCACAAAGGACATCTTCAACCGTATATTCAAAATCAGTGTGAAGTTTTTCGCCTTCATTTTTGGGTGTTTGATAGATTTTCAGAGTTTTGGTAACACAATCTTTTTCAGGTAATCCGACCAAATTTGCGGCTTGATTGATGCAATCTTCCGCCATATTGCGATAGGTCGTCCATTTTCCGCCAGTAATCGTTACCAAACCTGATTTATCAATTTCAATCGTATGGTCGCGTGAAAGGCTCGAAGTATTTTTTGCGTCGCCCGATTTGACCAACGGACGCACTCCCGCAAAAATGCTCAAAATATCGTCTCGGGTCGGCGGTTTGTGCAGATATTCTTTGGCAGTTGCGAGGATAAATTCGATTTCTTCGTCTAAGGCTTTTGGCTCAAGCGTAGCTTTTTCAATTGGCGTGTCAGTTGTCCCAACAATCGTATGATTATGCCAAGGAATAGCAAAAAGGACTCTTCCATCCGAAGTATGCGGAATCATAATTGCCGTCTCAGTCGGCAAAAATGAACGATCAAAAGTAAGATGAATCCCTTGGCTCGGCGCTATAATCGGGTTTGATTTTTTATCGGAAAATTGGCGCACCGTATCACAAAAAGCACCTGTGGCATTAATCACAGCTTTTGATTTGACCTGGTGTAATTGTCCCGTTTCCTCATCCACAAAACTTACACCATTAATTAAGCCGTCGCCATCCTTAATTAATTGAAAAACTCTGGCATAATTCAAAAGAGTTGCGCCTTGTTCATGAGCCGTTTGCGCCAAATTTATTAACAAACGGGTATCGTCAAACTGTCCGTCAAAATAAATGACTCCACCCCGCAAGCCCTCTTTTTTAATAGTTGGCAGACGTTTGAGGGTTTCGGCTTTGGAAAGAATCTGTGATTTTCCAAAGCCGTATTTGCCTGATAAAAGATTGTAAATCTTTAGCCCAACTCCGTAAAAAGGCATCTCCCACCATTCATAATTGGGAACAATAAACGCAAGTTCTTCAACCAGATGCGGTGCATTTTGGCGCAAAATCCCACGTTCTTTTAAGGCTTCCATGACGAGTGAAATATTGCCCTGTTCGAGATAGCGCACGCCTCCGTGAACGAGTTTGGTCGAGCGTGAAGACGTTCCTTTACCAAAGTCTGCTTGTTCTAAAAGCAAAACTTCATATCCACGTGAGGCTGCATCTACTGCACAACCGACCCCTGTAGCACCGCCTCCGATAATAACTATGTCCCAATCGGTTTGACGGCTCACTATTTGAGCTAACATTTTGGTGCGAAGCATTTAATTAAGGTTTATTTCTTTTTAATTTGATAATATGTGCGGTCGGCGGTCATCCAACTTTCGGTCTCAAAAAGTTTGCTGTCCAAATTAACATTTGCTTGAATATCGGTATATTCTTCGGTAGTTGTTTGTTTGCCATCAACCATAAAAATAACCTCGGCAGAAACCCATCCACCGCTTTTCATTTTCAGATACTTGTTAAACTGAGTCTCCCTGATACTTTTACCGTCCTTTCCACCCGGTTGAATCAGGCGCACAAAGTAGAGATTTTTCTTATCAATCCAGAACTGTGCCGTTTTCAAATCGCCCTGTTTTGCACCGACTACATAAACAGGTTTTCCTTGCCAGGTGTCTTCATGCAAAATTGATAAATCCATTTTTAACTCTTTGAGTTGGCTTATAGTTTTTTCAACGGGTTGACCATAAACATCGAAACCAAGCACTAAAAGCGAATGAATCAGAGGCTGACTGCGTGTCAATTTTGTGTCACGAAATGAATGCATTATTCCATCAACAAACAAGATCCCGTCACCTTTATCGAGCGGGGTAAAATCAATCCGTAATTTCCCCGGAAGGGTCATTGCTTCGTGCCAAGTTGCAACTTCGCTCGTTCCGTCAGGCTTAAAGTTTGTAGTTTTTTGCACAAAAGTCAATGTTTTATACCATTTACCGACATACTTTTTCTGCATTTGGGCTATCAGTTCTTCGCCATTTTTAGGGGTTCCGGCAAAAACTGAGGCGGCTAGTAAAACCAATAAAAGCAATATTTTGATATTTCTCATAACTGTAATTTTATTCTACGACTCCTTAAAATTTTTATCCAACAGCGTAGCAAACCAAGAGCAGTTTTCACGACTCAATAGAAAAATTATTTCGATGTTTTATATACCGAAATCTTCTTTTAATTGATTTAAGGGGAAGTTCGCGCTGTTTACAATTTTATTCTGCTTTGCAAATTAAAACAATTGCAGTTGAAAGATGTTGAGAAAATTTTTCCAAGTTCTATCTAATGACTTTATTACTAAAGAATTAGCATCAATTCACAAAATCTTTGCTCTTTTTCCAATTGCATTTTTGATAATTCGAATAAAGCAAATTCTAATTCCGCATCATTTTCAATTTTACAGGTAGTTGTCCATTCGATCAGTTGCAGCATTGAAAATTCAAATACACGTTCAAGTAAGTTTTGTTTATCCTTTTCGTGAAAGTTTGGGAGGAGTTTAGCTAAAAAATCTAATCCGTAATCTTCGTAAATCCAGAGCAAATCCCAAGCCGGATCACCAATCATCATATCGCCGAAATCAATTATTCCGCTGACTGAGGTTGTTTTCTTATCAAAAAGAACATGGTTCGGACTGAGGTCGCCGTGGAGTAAAGTCGGAGTAAAAAAATGGTTGGAATCAAGATATTCACTAATTACCTGTTCGACGAACTGACAATCCGCCTTTTCAATAACCGGGAACAGATGTTCCTTTGCTTCGATTAACAAATTTGAATATTGGCTTTGATAATTGCAAAATTTAACACCGCAATTTTGAGCAAGATTTAAGTCAATCGAATGCAATTGATTCAAAAAGTGCGCAACTTGATCAGTGCAATTTGTTTGCTCTGTTTTATTTAGCTGTGAATAAATCTCTGACGATAGCCCCTCATCCGGCAAGATCCGATAGGCAGAAAATGAGAGGTTATTTTCAAAAGAAACGATTTGCGGCTGAGGAATTTGAAGCGTGATTTGCGGTGCAATTTTTGGCAACAAACAATATTCACGTTTCAAACTTTCGCGAGCTTCACGATGTTTGGCAAAACGGAAAACCCATTCCTCATTGACCAGATAAGCCTGGCAAAAATCGCCTTCGCCTAAAAAAGAAATTGAGTTGATTATCCAATCGGGATAACAACTCAAAATCAT
>DAORIL010000471.1:0-5561 GCA_035438525.1 Pyrinomonadaceae bacterium | reverse complement strand
AAAAAGGTTAAGATAATTTGAAGGAAAATCTTATGGAAAAGACAATCAATACCGAAGTTATCATCGTTGGCGCAGGTCCGACCGGCCTTTCGCTAGCCTGTCAATTTATTCGTTACGGAGTAGATTTTATCATCATTGATAAAAAGGAAACTGTTACTCCGTTTTCCAAAGCACTCGGAGTTCACGCCCGCACGTTGGAAGTTTACGAGCAAATCGGTCTGGCTGAAAAAGCTGTAAAACAAGGCAAAATTGCCGGAAAAGCACGAATTCTCGAAGGCGGCGAAATTCGCGGTGAAGTTGATTTGTCGCACGTTGGCAAAGGTTTGAGCCAATATCCGTATATGCTCGTTCTGGAACAGAGCAAAAACGAACGTCTGCTTTACGATTATGTTTTGGCACATGACAAAGATGTTTTGTGGCAAAGCGAACTTGAACATCTGTCGCAAAATGAATCGAATGTCACTGCCCAAATCAAAGACGCCAACGGTGAATCCCAAACCATTGAAGCAAAATATCTGGTCGGCTGTGACGGAGCGAAAAGTCCGGTCAGACATTTGCTTGATTTGAAATTTGAAGGCAGCACGTTTGAACGAATTTTCTACGTTGCCGATGCACAGGTTGATTGGAAATTTTCGCACGATGCTTTGCAGGTTTGTCTGGCAAAACATGGAGTTGTCGCGTTTTTTCCGATGCCGGGTGAAAATCGTTACCGGATCGTTGGCGCGTTTCCCGAAGAATTTTCTAAAGATGAAGGCGATGTGCTTTACGAAGAAATTGAGGAACAGATAAAACTAGAAGCAAATCTCGATTTGAACATCTCAAAAGTTAATTGGTTTTCGACCTACAAAGTTCACACCCGTCACGTCGAAAATTTTCGCAAAGGAAGATGTTTTTTGGCAGGAGATTCCGCCCATGTTCATACGCCTGCCGGAGGACAAGGTATGAACACTGGAATTCAAGACGGTTATAATCTCGCATGGAAATTAGCCTACGTTCTGCAAGGCAAAGCTGATGAGAAAATGTTGGAAACATATAATTCAGAAAGGCTCGAAAATGCCAAAAACCTTTTGAAAACAACTGATAGAATGTTTAACTTCTTAGCAGGTGATGCGTGGTTTACCAATCTCATTCGTGATCATATCTTTCCGCGTTTGATGGGAACGGCACTTAGTATTGAAGCAGTTAGAAAAGAGTTTTTCCGCACTATTTCACAAATTGGTATCAATTACCGCCGACACGTTTTGAGCCAACATATAGGCGATGAAGATTTTAACGTCAAGGCGGGTGATCGTCTGCCCTATTTTTTAGTAAATGGTGCCAGTATTTTTGATAATTTGCGCGAACCAAAATTTCATCTGCTCGTCTTTTCCGATGGCGAAAGTGATTTTCACGAAATCAAAAACAATGTAGAAAGTAAAACGTTTGATTTTCATCTGATACCGATTTACCCGCAGGTCGAAGAGATTTTCGGTAGTGAAAAGCCGTTTATGATCCTACTCAGACCTGATAACTATATTTCCTTTATTTCGGCGGAAATTTCCTGGGATAAAGTGAAAAGTTATTTTGATGAAGTTATCGAATAATGAAGGAAACGGTTTAATGATTGGTTCACAATATAATATTTCTGAATTTTAATTTAGTTGGAATAAAAAATTTGTCTTGATCGATTTAATAAATGCAGACAAATCTGAACTTGTTGCCTATTTTAAGAATTACGAATGATTTTCGCTGAAATTATTGTTTATACAGCTTTTGTTTATTTGGGAATCGGCATTTTATTTGCCCTCTGGTTTGTTACGTTTGGAATTACCAAACTGGATGATTCCGCTAAAGGAACAAGCGTTGGTTTTCGTCTGCTGATATTTTTTGGAGCAATTCCTTTCTGGACTTTATTGGCGTGGCGATTGCTCAAAGAAGAAAAACGTCCTAATGAAAAGAATGCACATCGGGTGAGGTCAGAAAAATGATTCGTTCCATTCGCAAGAAACATAAGATCGTCTGGTTGATTTTGGCTTTTCTGCTGCCGATCTTGTTTATTGCAAGTATTGTTTTTCGGCATAGTTAAACCATCAACGAAAATATTCCGAGCAAAAAATTAACCGCCGAGTCGCTGAGAATAAAATAAATAAAAATCTCTGTGTTCTTTGTGTCTCTGTGGTGAAAAGTTAAAGATGAGCGAAAAATACGTTGCAATCAGTTGGAATCGGCAAAAGAAGATATATGACGCACTCGTTTGGTCGGGTGTAATCGTTTATCTTTTGTTGTTTATCGGTTTAGGAGGCTTTCTGCAGCCTAATGCAACGATTGAAACTTTGATTATCCGTGGGTTTGGAACGTGTGCGATTTTGCTTTTGCACCTTGTTTTAGTAATTGGTCCACTCTGCCGTTTGTCGCCAAAGTTTTTGCCGTTACTCTATAATCGGCGGCATTTAGGCGTCACAACTTTTTTGATCGGAGCAGTTCACGCAGTCTTTTCAATCATTCAATTTCACGCGCTTGGCACAGTTAATCCAATCGTCAGTGTTTTAGTCAGTAATACGAGATTTAACAGCATTGCCGATTTCCCTTTTCAGGTTTTGGGATTAATGGCTTTGATAATTCTTTTTTTGATGGCGGTAACGAGTCACGATTTTTGGCTCAATAATTTGACGGCTCCCGTTTGGAAAACTTTGCATACGCTGGTTTATGTCGCTTATGCCTTACTAATCGGTCATATTGCGCTTGGAGTTTTGCAAGCCGAAACTTCGTCCATTTTAACTGTTTTACTGGGAATCGGTTTAGTTTTAGTAGTTGGATTGCATTTGATTTCGGCATTTAAAGAAACCAGCTTAGATAAAGAACTTATCACCAATGATGAATTCATCGAGGCTTGTGCAGTTGCCGAAATTCCTGAAAAACGCGCCTGTATTCGGACAATTTCGGGGGAAAGAGTCGCAATTTTCAAATACGACGGCAAAATTTCCGCCGTTTCAAATGTTTGCCAACATCAGAATGGTCCGCTTGGTGAGGGAATGATCGGTGATGATGGTTGTATCACTTGTCCGTGGCATGGTTTCCAGTATTTGCCCGAAACAGGCGCATCCCCGCCGCCGTTTACCGAAAAAGTGCCGACTTTTAATTTGAAAGTTGAAGACGGAAAAGTTTTTGTGCATCCTAAGCCGAACAAAGCAGGAACGCGGGTGGAAGGGATGAAATATGAAGGATGAGGGATGAATACATCTTTCGTGTAATTTTGTGTTTGTTCGTGGCTAAACTTATTTTATGAGCGAAGATTTTTACATTGGGTATCTGCCGAAAATGTCAAAGAATTTGGCGAAGGTTATCAAGGCTTTTGTCATTTCGGTTTTGATAATCGCGCTTAGTTTGGCAGTTATTTTGTGGATTGCCCAAAAACCTTTTGCCAAAAGCATGTTTGAATTTGGCATAGTTAAAGAATTTGAAGGCACGATTCAAGCGCGTCCGATTCCCTTTTTGCTGATCGAAAAAACCGAAAAGAATAACGGTCTGCCAACCTTTGAACGGATTCCATTAGTGGCGGAAGGAAAACACGGCTTTGAGGCAAGAGCATTTGATGGTCAGCAGATCAAATTAAAAGGGACACTCATTTATCGGGATGATCTGCAAATGATTGAAGTCGTTTCGGATTCGATAGAAAAATCTGCTGCAACCGCAAATCAAACTGCTGAAAAAAGTGAATCGCTAGGTAAATTGACGCTCAAAGGTGAAATTGTCGATTCAAAATGTTATTTAGGTGTCATGAATCCGGGACAATCAAAACCGCATCGGGATTGCGCGGTTGCCTGTCTGCGTGGAGGAATTCCGCCATTGTTTGTGGTCAAAGATGCGACGGGAAACACTTCAGAACTATGGCTTTTGTCAGAAAAAAGCGAGCCTGTAAACGCCGAGATACTTGATTTTGTAGCCGAACCGATTGAAATCACAGGCGAAGTAAAGCGTAGCGATAATCAGCTTTTCATTTATGCAAATCCAACAACGATCAAACGAGAATAATTTTTACTTTTTAGTCGCTTCGCGTTTGTAATCGTCTAAGCTTTTGACCAATTTGGCGTTTTCGAGTTCTATTTGCGAAACTGCATCACGTCCTTCAAGCTCCAAACTACCGCCTTTGCTCAATATTTTATAGCCGATATAACCCCCAAGAGCTAAAACTCCGATCCAAAAGGCATACCACAACGCGCTATAAACAAAACCGATTATCGAAAAGCCGAGCATCACTGCTAAAACAATCACAATCGCAAAAAGAATTAGTTTGAACCACTTCATTTTTGTAAAACCTCGCAATCTAATCATAGCTCATTTTTCAAACCAACGCCAAAAATCGTATAATCCTTGCGGAAAGTAAAAAGTAAAAAGTAAAAAGTAAAAACAAGAAAATTATAGTCATTATCGTTGGCATCTTGTTACAAAACTTTTTCACATTTTCACTATTACACTTTTTCACTTTTACAAATTGAGGATTAAATCTTGGCTAATTTAAATATTATTGCAGAAGCATTAAACGCTAACTTGTTTGGTGCAAGTAACGAAAATATTACCGATGTCACGCACGATTCGCGTCAGGCAGGTGCGGGGAGTCTCTTTGTCGCCATTCGCGGATTGACGATGGATGGGCATAAATTTGTCGAAGATGTCATGCGGCGCGGCGCGGTCGGCATCATTTCCGAATCGGAAGTTCCCGAAAATTTTGTCGGAGTATGGCTCCAGGTTGCGAATGCACGAGTTGGACTTGCCCAAGCGGCCGCTGTTATCAATGATAATCCGTCGCATAAACTAAAACTGGTGGGAATTACAGGAACCAACGGCAAAACCACTACCACTTATTTGACTTATGCTCTAGCCGAGGCGAACGGCGAAAAGGGTGCAATGTTGACCACGGTTGAATATCGAATCGGGGAAAAAAGCGAGCCGGCTGTCCGCACCACTCCCGAAGCAAGCGATACGCAAAGATTTTTAGCCGAAGCAGTTGCAGATGGCTGCACAATGGCAACGATGGAAGCATCTTCGCAAGCGATTGACCTTCACCGATGCGACGCGCTCCGTTTTCAAGTGGCAATTTTTACTAATTTAACCCGCGACCATCTCGATTATCATCTGACGATGGAAAATTATTTCGAAGCTAAGAAAAAACTTTTTGATGGAAGTTTAGGCGAAAAGCCTGCGTCGAGTGTGATCTTTGTTGATGATGAATGGGGCGTGAAATTAGCCAAAGAATTAAAAGAAAGCGGACAAAGAGTCCTAACTTTTGCAATTAATAACACGGCAGATTTAACTCCCGAAAATATTGATGTTTCGCTGTTGAAAGGAACATCATTTTTGCTCAAAACTCCCAAAGGCAATCGTCAGGTCACGTCTCCGTTAGTCGGAAAACCGCACGTTTATAATATTTTAGCGGCAACTGCGGCTTCGCTTGAACTTGGATTTGATCTGGACAAAATCGTCAGTGGAATTGAAACTTGTGTCGGAGCGCCGGGACGTTTCGAGCGTGTTCCGCACGATGGAGACTTTGCGATTGTAGTTGATTACGCACATTCGGACGATGC
>DAORIL010000470.1:0-5576 GCA_035438525.1 Pyrinomonadaceae bacterium | reverse complement strand
GGACTTGAAAATTCCGCAATGAAAAAACCAGATCCCAATAGGCTTGTTCCACATCAGCAATTACTTCAATCGCTTTTTGACGGAACTGAGCATCGGTTAAACCTAAATTTTTCTTGGCAATTTCGATATTTCGACGATTTAGGTCAAAAAGTCTGCCGCGCAGTAGCGGCTGCGTGTAAGACATTGTAAAAACCAGCGGATATTGGGGATTAAGGGTGGCATTGGTATTGGTCGAACTCAAAATTGTCGAGTTAAAAGCGGCGGAATAAGATGCTCCCGAATATGGTGAAAGTCCCGTTACTCCACCCGAATTAAAAAGCCGTTTTTGAGTTATTGCCCCATTCACAGCTCCCCCAATGGTCGAAGCAACCGGGGTCGTTGCGCTTTCGTAATAATTTTCTGAAGTCAGGCGCGGATCATAAACCGCTCTGGCTGATTTGAAACTAAATTCGGCAAGTTTGACCTGTCCCCGCGATGCTTCAATATCGTTATTGTTTTTGAGAGCCAATTCAATGGCTTCTTCCAGGGTCAAAGATAATTGATTGGTTAAATCAACTCCAACTCTATCGGCATTTGGCAAAGGACGCACGGGAGCTTCAAAATTAGGAGCAATCGGCGGCGGTTGATCCGGCATATCAGTTGTCGGAACTGGCCGCGAAGTATCCACTTTTGGAACTGGCGTTGGAGTCGGAGTTTGAGCAAAAATACTGACCGGGAACAGTAGAAAAGTTGCCAAAACGACTAATCCAAAATCTAAAATCCAAAATCTAAAATCTCTAATCGTTTTTGACATAAATCTCTCCTTCTTCTCCAGTTGCATCAGGTTCTTGCACTTTCTTTTTCCGCTTAAAAATGCCCCAAATTGCACCTCCTGCGTTTGAAATTTTTTGTCCGATATGTGTCTGTTGAATGTCATCAAAAATCGAATAAAAAACCGGAACTGCCAACAGAGTTAAAAGTAAACAGAGCGATTGCCCGCCAACCACCAAAATGCCGATCGAACGATTGGTTGCCGCGCCTGCTCCGCTTCCGACAATTAACGGAATCATTCCTGCGACCAGAGCAATGGTCGTCATCAAGATCGGACGCAGACGATCACGATTAGCCTGCATAATTGCGTCATATCGCGCCATGCCCCTCTCCCGCAAAGTGTTGGTATGGTCAATCTGCAAAATGGCGTTTTTCTTAACAATTCCGAATAAGAGCAAAATACCGAGTGCGGAAAAGATATTCAAAGTTTGTCCGGCAATTGCGGTTGAAATAAGTGCAAACGGAATCGAAAGCGGCAAGGTCAAAAGAATTGTCACCGGATGAACAAACGATTCAAACTGCGCCGCCAAAATCAAATACATAAAGACAAAAGATAACAAAAACGCATACAAAAATGCAGTGTAGGCTTTTCGTAACTCTTTAGATTGTCCCGTCACCCCGGTTGAATATTCGGGCGGCAAATTCATTTGTTTGACCAAGCCTTCAAGTTTGGTCAATGCATCCGATTCAGAAGAATTCGGCGGCAAACTGGCTGAAATCGTTATTTGTCTTTGCCGATTCAAACGACTGATCGAAGACGGACTTCGGGAATCCTGGAGTTTGACCAGTTTTTCTAACCCTACTGTTCCGCCTTTTGAGGAAGCAACGGTAAAATATTGCAGATTATTGCGGTCACGGCGAAATGATTCATCTGCTTGTAACACCACATCATATTGTTTATTATTTTGACTAAAAGTGGTAACCCGTTGTCCAGCAGCAAAAGTATTTAACGCAGTTGCCACATCACCTGCTCTTACACCTAGATCAGCAGCTTTATCACGGTCAATCGTCACTTGAATTTCGGGCGTTCCCGCATCGACCGAACTGTCCGGATCACGAAAACTTGGGTCTTGCTTCATTTTTTCAACCAATTGTGCGGCATATTGATTGAGTTTTTCCATATCAGGACCGGCAATGTAATAACCGATCCCTGAGCCGCCGCGGCCTAATCCGAGACTGTTACCAATTGATGATGAAGCCGAAGCATTGATTCGATAATCTTTAGTTTGATACGGCTTAATAATTTGCCGGGTTCGGTTAATTAATTCAGCTTGGGAAAATTTTCTCTCACTGGGCGAAACCAGACTGACATTGACCGAGCCGACATTTGACGAACCGCCGCCGCCGCCGCCGAAACCTCCGGCTAATACCCATGTATTTTTAACTCCCGGCAATTGTTCGCGGACATCGCGTGCGATTCGGTCAAGAATTGATTGCGATGCCGAAAGACTGGTTCCTTGCGGGGCGCGAAAACTGATTGAAAATGAAGATTCGTCTTCGTCCGGCAAAAACGCCATTCCCACATAATTAAACAACGGAACGATTGAAGCCACGACCAAAACACAAAGCAGGACAATCGCCCATCGAAAACGCATCGAAATTTTTAATAACCAAGTGTAGCTTCGGTCAATTTTGCTGTAAAACCAACCGCTTTTACTGTCATTTGACGCTTGTGCTTTATGATTTGAAACTTCTCCATTACTACCTTCGTCATTAATTTCAATTTCTTCATACCCCTTTTTCGCTGTTTTCTTATGAGGCTTAATCCATCTGGCAGCCATCATTGGAGTTAGAGTAAATGAAACGATTAACGAAACAGCAATTGCCGCCGCACTGGTTAAACCAAATGACGACATAAACCGTCCGACGATTCCTGTCATAAATCCGACCGGAATAAAAACAGCGAGCAGAGAGAGTGTAGTGGCCAAAACCGCTAAACCAATTTCTTTAGTTCCCTCAACCGCGGCCTCATACGGATTCATTCCTTTTTCTTCAACAAAACGGTAAATATTTTCCAGCACCACAATTGCATCATCAATCACAATACCGACCATCAAAGTCAGTGCCAGCATCGTCATTTGATTGAGTGAATAACCAAGTGCAGCAATAATTGCAAAAGAAGCAATAATCGAGGTCGGAATTGCTAAAGCTGAAATAATAGTTGAACGAATGTTCCAAAGGAAAAAGAACACAACAATCGCCGCAAATAATCCGCCTAAAACCAAATGTTCTTCGATAGCATGAAGCGAATTTTCGATAAATTCCGATTGGTCGCGGGTGATGGCAATTTTCATATCCGGCGGCAAATTCGGAATGATCTTATTCATTCTTTCTTTGACACCATTAATAACAGCAATTGTATTTGAACCGGATTGTTTACGAATAGCGAGTGAAACCGATTGCACTCCATCCAACGAAGCAGCCGTCGAAGCATCTGCCCCACCATCATGAACCCGACCAATGTCACTGATTTTTATCGGAAACCCATTCCGCGTAGTAATCGTAATATTGTTAAACTGGCTGACTTCGGTTAATTTGCTGATGGTGCGAAGCCCTGATACTTTTGAGCCTTCGATCAAACTTCCGCCGGGAAGCTCCAGATTTTGACTACGAATGGCATTTGAAACATCTACAATCGAAAGATTATAAGCACGCAATCTTTCGGGGTTGACATAAATTTTGATTTGACGCTCACGTCCGCCGAAAATAACTACTTCGCCAACTCCATCAGCTGATTGAATTCTTTCTTGCAATTGAGTTTCCACAAAATCACTAAGTTCAACCACATTGCGGGGTGCACTGATCGAATAAATCAAAATCGGGGTCGAATCAGGATCAGATTTGCGAACCGTCGGAGGATCGGCAGTTTCGGGCAAACGATTAACAACCGTTGAAATTTTTTGCTGAATTTCCTGATAAGCCTGGTCAGGGTCTTTCTCGAGCGAAAAATTAAGCGTGACATTTGAACTACCGCGCGAAGACGACGAAGACATTTGCTCAATGCCCGGAACCGTATTTACCGCACCTTCGATAACATCGGTCACTTCGGTTTCAATTTCAGCCGGAGCCGCCCCCTGATTCGAGGTCGAAATCGAAATTGTCGGCACATCGATTTTGGGAAAACGGTCAACTCCCAACGTAAAAAAACTAAATACGCCGATTACCGTTAAAAACAAAACGATAACCGTCGCAAAAACCGGACGATGGACACAAATTTCAGCTAACCATTGCATAATCTTTTAAGAGTCTCAAAGTCTTAGGTCCCAAAAGTCTCAAGTCGTGGTATTCCAATTTAATGATTTGAGACCTGAGACTTTTAGACTTGAGACCTGAAACTAGAAAGTGACTTTCGCTCCTTCATAAAGCTGATCCAAATTGCTGGTGGCAACTACCTGATCCGCCTCAATTCCCGATAAGATCTGAACCATATCATTTTCTTCGGTGCCGAGTTGAACAACTTTTAGTTTTGCTACGCCTTCCTGAATTACAAAAATCCGATAACTTTGCGTAGCTTGGTCATTATAAAGAGCGGCTTTCGGTGCAAAAATCCCGTTGGTGCTGCCATCTCTCGTAATTTTAGCGGTGGCAAACATTCCTGTCCGAAGCGCATTATCGCCATTTTCAATTTTTGCTTCGACAATTGCCGAGCGTGAATTGGCATCAAAGGCAGGATTGATAGCTGTCACCATCCCGCCAAATTTACGGTCTTTATAGGCATCTACTTCAACCGAAACACCTCTTCCAAGACTCACAAAGCTAACATCTGATTCAGCAATTTGGATTTGAACTTTAATGGGATTAACCCGTAAAAGCGTTAAAATCGGAGTTGATGAGGTAGCAAATTCGCCAACGGCAATCGAACGATTACTGACAAAACCCGAAAAAGGAGCACGAACTACTAAATCGTCAATCGCTTGTCTGGCTGAAACAACCTGATTTTTGGCTGCCTCCAAATTTGCCTGGGCGGCACGGATGGACTGATTATTTTGCTTGGCGTTATTGATGGCAACTTTCATTTGTTCCTGGGCATTTTTGACGCGGGAGCGGGCGGTGTCACGAGCAGTGCGGGCGACATCAAGAGCCGTGCGAAATTGCTCGTAAGTAATCATTGCGACATCACCGCTTTCGACTAATTCACGATAACGCTTTTCATTAATTTCCGCTTGACGCACATTAACTTCTGCCTGACGCAGTTCGGCTTGGAGTTGCTCAACCGTAGCATTAGCGGCGCGAACTTCGGGAATTGTGCTTGAATCAAATTTGCCGTTTGCCCCCAAACCCAATCGCGCTTCGGCTTGTTTAATAGCAACTTCGGCTTGCTTGACCCCAACTTCTGCTTCGCGCAAACGCATTTTGGCATCCTCATCGTCAATCCGCGCAATAACACTGCCTTGCGAAACAAACTGTCCCGCACTGGCATAAACATTGATTACTTTTCCTGCCACTTTCGGCGCAACGTCCGAAGTTTCATCTGCTACAAAACTTCCGGTCGCCTGAATAAACGAAGGAACCTGACGAGCCACCGTTTTTCCGGTGGTGACATTGATTGCCGCTGCATTATTTTTACTTTCGGTTTTTTCTTCAGTCTTTTTCCCGCCTTCTGCTTTTGAATTATTACAAGCAAAGCACAAAGAAAAAATGAAAAGAAGAAATAAAGCCTTTACAAACGGACTCTTATTAGATTCAAAATGAAGCCACATAATTATTGTTTGATTGTATAACATTTGAATTATCTATCTTAAAACAACGATTGTAAATTTTTGTAA
>DAORIL010000469.1:0-5589 GCA_035438525.1 Pyrinomonadaceae bacterium | reverse complement strand
CAACTAATTTCGTATTTTCTTTGGGATAAACAGTATCCAATCCTGTTCCTAAAACTGCTAATGTTCTGCCTCCGGCTTCGATAGCTCCGCGATGGGCAGCTGAATCAATTCCACGAGCTAATCCTGAAACAATACAAACTCCTTCTTTTGCCAAATCGCGCGAAAGCATCAAACTTGCGTTTTCACCGTAGGTTGAACAACGACGTGAACCGACTACGCCTACACACGGTGCATCAAAACAGGCTTGCCAATTGCCCATCACATATAAAGTAATTGGCGGATCGGAAATTTCGCGCAATAAAAATGGATAACTTCCATCATCGAGAACCAAAACATCTCCGCCCATTGCTTTGACATTTTCCAATTCTTCTTCAGCTTTTTCATGAAATTCCTTATTTTGGATGCTTTCAATTGCTTCGGCGCGAAGTCTGAGTGATTCAAGTTCGCTGCGTGTCGCATGAAAAACATTTTCGGCAGAACCGAATCTTTGTAATAATTTTGCCGAAGCGCGAGGTCCGACAAACGGTGTCATATTAAGAGAGATCCAGGCTTTCATATTAATTTGGGATTGGGGAATTCGGATTTAGGATTGCGTTTTTCTTTTGTTGTTTTGAATGCACAAACGACGATTGATAGAATTTCGTCTGTTTCTTTGTGCAAACTTTCAACCAGATTTTGTTTGATTTGATTTGATTCAACCCACAATTCAATCAAATACATTGATTCGTCTGCTTCTTCCTCGACAATGGCGAGTTTGTTAATAAAGTCGGTAGTTGATTTAGCGCGACAGGCTGCCCGATAATTTGCTCCAACCGATGTTCCGCTTCTTAATAATTGATTGCCAATAACATTTGCAGTCTTTGAGTTTGACAAACTTTCAACCAGTTTAATCACGCGCAAGGCAAATTGTTTTGTCCGAGCCTTCATTTCTGTTTGCGTCATAAATGTTTTCCAAAATATTTAAAGTTGTAGGGGGCAAATCATAAAGGGGGGCAAAAAATCAATCCGAAATCCAAAATCACAAATCCAAAATCGAATTGGCGGAGGCGTGTCGGAGTCGAACCAACCTGAGCCTGCTCTCACAGTCTCACAAACGGTTTTGAAGACCGCGACCATCACCGGACAGCCCGCGCCTCCGCAAAGAGTGTAATTAAAACTAAACTTTAGGCTTAATTTCTGTCAAGACGGAATTTAAGAATAGCCGGACACTGATCTTAAAATTATTTTGCTTTTGACAAACTAAATAAATGAGATATTATCCATCTAAGTGCAAGCATTCAAGTAAATAAATTGCATTTCTTAATTCACAACTTTAACTTTTTTGTGTATACTGAGATTTCTGATTTGCCTTTTGCAAATTGCTGCAACCCCAATTGTCATTTTTTACATCTATTTCGTAGCTTTTTATGCTACTGTCTGAAAAGTAAATTTAATTCGCAACACGTTTGCAAATCCACTTTTGAACTTTCCTGAAGAATTCCCGTCTGGAGGAGATATGTTATTTAAATCCAAGTTTTTGCGTGTCAGTTTAGCCTTGATTGTTCTTTTGAGTCTGTGTGTGCTGGCTTTTGCCGATACAGTTCGGTTAAAAGACGGAAGCATTGTCAAAGGTCGCGTAATTGGCTTTCGTGACGGACAATTTATTATTTTGATCGGCGAAGGAAACCGCCAGCGCCAAATGACTTTTTACGCTGATGAGATCGATGCAATAGAGTTTGATTCCGCCCCGGTCGCAGCAAATACAACTAAAGTCACAAATTCGTCTCCGAATACTACTTCGACCACTACCCAACCGCGCCCAACACCTACACCGACTCCAAGTATGACCCCCATCCCGAAAAGTAATGATAAAGTCATCGTAGTTGGTGGAAATAACGATTCAAACTCAAATAAAACTACTCCGCCTGAAAATAAATCAACTAATACCCAAACCGTTCCTGTTTCGAATAGTAATACGAAAACTAATGCTCAAGGCGTTACACTAACGGCTAAAGTTTTAGCGGATAACACTTCAAACGGCTGGACAAATACTGGTTGGGTCGTCAAAAAAGGCCAACGTATCCGAATTAGCGGAACAGGACGAATTGCGCTCGGAAATGGTCGTTATTCGACTCCTTCCGGCGTGTCCTCGCTTCCAGATAATGACAAATTGATCAAAGCCAAACCAACCGGCGGACTGATTGCTGTTATCGGCGATGATAATAATGATTTTATCTTTATTGGCGGTTCAGCCGAATTCGTCGCTACTCGTGATGGTGCATTATTTCTAGGTGTTAATGAGGGCTTTCTGGATGATAATTCCGGTTCGTTTGATGTCGTAGTCGAGATCGACCCAATGGCAAGTAATGGAAATTAATTTGTTAATGGTTAATTGAATTTAGTAAAAACGACTCAATTAACCATTAATAATTAACCATTTATCATTATTTTCACTTTTTACTAAATAAATGAGTTGCATTATTCCAACCAAAGAACGAAAATTTGAATCTAAAGAATTAGAATTCTCGAAAGGAAGCAATATGCAATCATTCAATTTTTATCGTTTGGTAGGCATTATGTTTCTGGCTTTTGCTGTGTTAGCAGGGCTGGAAACTAATGCCTTTGCTCAATCACGCCCGCAAAGACCTGATGCTCCCAAAAGCGACGGCAAAAAAAATCAGCGTCCGACTCCAAAAACTGAGGAAGAACTGAAAAAAGAAGCCGAAGAGAAAAAACAAAAGGAAGATGAGAAAAATGCGGTTGTTGATACTGAAGTTTTGAAGATTGAAACCAGCCTTGTCAATGTTGATGCGGTTGTTCCGAATAAAAAAACCGGGCAAATCATTACAGGGTTAAAAAAAGACAACTTTGCTATCTTTGAAAATGGCGTTAAACAAGACATTTCGAATTTTTCTACTCCGGATGCTCCGATTACTGTGACTTTAGTAGTTGAATACAGCAAATGGTCAGAGATTTTCGGACTTTACGCGAGCCGTGGACAAGAAGCCGGAAAACTCGAAGTAATTCGTCCGGTTGCATACTTTCTTTCAAAATTTATCAAAGCTCCCGATGATTATGCTTCAGTGATTGCTTTTGACCTTCGTCCGACTCCGATTACCGACTTTACCAATGACCCTAATCGATTAAACCAAACGGTCAACCTACTTTTAAGAAACAGTCCCGCTTTTCGGGAAAATAATCTGTTTGATGCAATAAAATTTGCTTTGGTCGGCGGGCGAGGCGATTCGGTAGTTTTGGAAGATTCAAAAGAACAGACGGCTGAATATGGCGGAATGGTTTCGGTCCAAGCCAAACGTCGCGCCATTATTTTGGTCGCTTCGGGCATTGATACTTTTAGCAAGATCAATTATGACCAAGCTCGTAAAGTTGTGCAAAACGCGGGAATTCCGCTTTACATTATCAGCACTGGAAATCTTTTTTATAAAATGTATGAGGGACAACTTGGAGCGACCGATGGAATAGATGGTTCTCCGGGCAGATTGACCTTCTTACAGGCTCAGAACACCATGAATACACTTGCCAAAGAATCAGGCGGAGCGCATTTTCCAATGACTTTTGAAGGCGAAATTCCGGGCATTCTCAATAATATCAATGCACTTTTGCGAAATCAATATAGTTTAGCTTATGATGCCGGAACCAAACCGCGTGATGGGAAAAAATATAAACTTGAAGTAAAAGTTGATGTCAATGGTGATGGCGTTTATGATGAAAAGGATTTTGTCGTTCAACATCGACCGTTTTATACCGCACCTGATGATAAAGCTAAGAAAAAAACTGATTAGTTTGTAGATCAAGCGTTAAACTTTAATAAGACTCCCAAATAAAAAGCAAAATTTAATGCTAAAAATAGTTTTGTTTTTAACCTTTAATTTTGTGTAAAATAAAATTGATATACTGGTTTTGCGGTAAAAATCTAAAAAAAGTTAAATTTTTTATTTTTTTTGACAACCCGAAACTAAAATCCAAACGTCAAATGACTGTTTTTAGATTTTAAACAAGGAGTAAAAAGTTATGTTAAAGAGATTTTCTGTAATTTTGTTGGTCGTGTCTTTTGGAATAATGAGTGTTTTTGCTCAAAGCAATAATCAAACTAGATCTGTTGCCGCCGGTCAAAAATTAAAACTCAAAGGTGTAGTTGTTTCTAAAGATACCGATAAACTTGTCGTTCGTGATGCTACGGGCGTTGATACTACTGTTGCTTTGACTTCGGCAACCAGTATTAAAACCAAAGGTGGTTTTTTCGGCGGTGGCGATAATGTAGCCTCAAGCCAGATTGTGCGCGGATTGAATCTCGAAATCGAAGGAACAGGCGATTCTTCAGGTAGTTTAGTCGCTAAACAAGTTCGTTTTAGCAAAGATGATTTTAAAACTGCCCAATCTATTGATAGTCGGGTCGCTCCGGCAGAAGAACGCATTAGCCAAGCTGAACAAAATGCTCAACGCATCTCAGGTCAAATTGATGAGTTGATGGCTGTTTCCAATGCCGCCCGTGGTGGTGCCAAAGCCGCTCAAGATACGGCTGACGCAGCAATTGCAGGTGTCAATGCAACCAACCAAAGAATTGGAGCAATAGATGATTATGTAGTTCAATCAACTTCAACCGTTAACTTTAAAGTTGGCAGTTCAGTTTTATTACCTGAAGCCAAAACCCAACTTGACCAAGTCGCTCAAACAGCTTTGACAATGAAAGGTTATGTTCTGGAAGTGACTGGATTTGCTTCAGCAGATGGTGACGAAAAGAAAAATAAAGTTTTGAGCCAAAAACGCGCTCAAGCTGTAATTGATTACTTAGTCGAAACACATAATATTCCGCTTCGTCGAATCAGCACTTCTTACGGTTTTGGTGAACTCCAAGCCGTTGCTGATAACACCACCAAGGAAGGTCGCGAACAAAACCGCCGGGTTGAAGTAAAGATTATGGCCAGCCGCGGATTAAATCAAAATGTTGAAGTTCGCAACAATCCGCAACAATAACAATAAGTTAGTTAAAATTAACAACTTTTGAAAAATGGACCGCATCAGACATTTTGAGAATTTTTCTCAGTCAAAATGCGGTCCATTTTATTGAGGTGATAACTGTGAAACAAAAACTAAATCTTGCTTTAGCCATTATTCTGTCTATTAATGCGGTTGTTTTTGCCCAAACCCCGAAAACAACTCCGACTCCGCCGCAGGCTACCGATGATGATATTATCAAAGTAGAATCGCGGTTGGTGATTGTTCCGGTGTCAGTCACGGATGCTAACGGACAACCTGTTTTAGGATTGAAAGCGCAAGATTTTAAAATTTTAGAAGAGAATCGTAATCAGGAAATTGCTCAGGTCAGCGATGCCGAAAAAATCCCGCTTGAAATTGCGCTGCTTTTTGATGTTTCTGCCAGCACCGATTCAATGTTTCAATTTGAACTTGATACAGCTTCTCAATTTTTGAAAGAAGTAATGCGTCCGGAAGATCGCGCTACTATTTTCACGATCGGCGAACGTCCGATTATGGTTCAAGCCCGTGATTCAGCGGAAAAATCGCAGATTTCGATTAAGACAATCCAATCAACTAAGGAACAAACTGCTTTTTATGATTCGGTTCGTTTTG
>DAORIL010000468.1:0-5591 GCA_035438525.1 Pyrinomonadaceae bacterium | reverse complement strand
GCAAACTGCAGCCGCCTAAAACTGCAGCCGCGATCCCGTAAAGCTCATAAGAATTTCCGTGTGATGATGGAGAAATGGAATTTGTATAAAAAGCCAACACAATTCCGGCAATTCCTGACAACAGTCCGCATAAAACATAGGCGGAAGTTATTATCAAATCTGAGTTTATGCCGGAATATTTAGAAGCCATCTCATTACGACCAACCGCAAAAAGATAACGCCCCCAAACTGAACGATGCAAAACCACCCACATAATTGCCGAAATTATCAGCAATAAAATAAACGGAGTAGGGATGCCAAAAATACTCTCTGTGGCTAAAAATTTAAGAGTTTCAAAACCTTCTGCACTCCCAAAACCTTTGGTGTTATCATTGGCAATAAATCTGGAAAGTCCGCGATAAAAAAGCAATCCGCAAAGAGTTACAATAAAAGGCTGCATTTTAATTTTGGTTATTAAAAGTCCATTTAATAAACCAAGGGCAGTTGTTATCAAAACAACAATCAGAACTGCTAAAAATGGAGGTAACTTCCATTCAACTAAAGCCATTGAAAGCAAGACCCCAAGCAAAGCGAAGACCGAGCCAACCGACAGATCAATTCCGCCAGTCATAATCACAATGCCCATTCCAATACTGAAAATACCGTAAATCCCAATCAACCGGGCGAGATTTTGGAGATTGGTTCCATCCAGAAAACTTGGACTTAAAATAGCCAAAACTATGCAAACAACTGCCAGTAAAATAAAAATTCCGAGTTCTTTCTTCATTTAATTTGCTCCAACAGCCAACTTCATAATCGCTTCTTCACTTGCTTCTTCACGGTTTAAAATTCCAGTAATTCTACCTTCGTGCATTACAGCAATGCGGTCACTTTCGCCTAAAATTTCTTCCATATCGCTGGAAATCATCATAATTGCCACGCCTTTTTCAGCCAAATCCCGCATTAGTTGATAGATTTCCGATTTT
Organism: Pyrinomonadaceae bacterium; assembly: GCA_035438525.1. Taxonomy (GTDB): domain Bacteria; phylum Acidobacteriota; class Blastocatellia; order Pyrinomonadales; family Pyrinomonadaceae; genus JAIBCC01. The sequence goes on along the minus strand of DAORIL010000468.1, from coordinate 4,626 downwards.
GCGCCGACATCAATTCCACGGGTCGGTTCGTCAAAAATTAGCAGTTGCGGATTAAGCGATAGCCATTTTGCTAAAACGACTTTTTGTTGATTTCCACCGCTTAAATTTCCGACATTTGATTCTATCGAAGGAGTTTTAACATTCAATTTCTCACACATTTCCTTAGAAATAGTGCATTCAGCAGAATTTTTAATCAAAACACCGTCCGAATATTTCCTTAAGGAAGGAAGCGTAATATTTTCCCGAATAGTAAAATCCAAAACCAAACCGGTATTCCGCCGATCTTCGGGCACCAGATAAATTCCGTTTTTAATAGCATCTCTGGCGCAAGTAATTTTTACAGGTTTACCGTCAATTGTAATTTTGCCAAACAAATTTGGTTCGACTCCAAAAATTGATTGGGCGGCTTCCGAACGACCTGCTCCCACAAGTCCTGCAAACCCAACAATTTCACCTTTATGAATTTTGAAAGAAATAGATTTATTCGGATAACGGGTGGTGCGTAAATCCTCCACTTCAAACATCGGAGAGGTTTCAACTTTATTGATTGGTTTGTAAAAACGCTCAATATCGCGCCCGACCATTTGTTTTACAATTGCATCGTGATTTATTTCGTCTTTTTGCAAAACTCCGGCGTTTTTCCCATCCCGCAAAGTTACAACCCGATCGGCAATTTCTTTTATTTCACCCAAACGATGCGAAATGTAAATTATGCTTACACCCTGATTCCGCAATTCTTTGATAACAGACAACAGTTTTTCCGTTTCGGTCAAAGTCAAACTGGAGGTTGGTTCATCCAAAATCAAAATTCTGGCATTTAACGAAAGGGCTTTGGCAATTTCGACCATTTGTTGTTGAGCAATTGAAAGTTCACCAAGCAAAATTTTGGGTGAAATGTCTAAGCCCAATCTTTTCAGATAAACATCCGCGTCAGCATTAATTTTTTTACGGTCAACCAAAAAGCCGAAGGTCTTTGGCTCACGTCCCAAAAAGACATTTTCTGCGACTGTTAAATTATCTAAAACATTTAATTCCTGATGAACAAACCCAATTCCGTATTTGGCAGATTCATTGACGTTGCGAATCAAAACTTTGTCGCCCTTGACAAAAATTTCGCCTTGGTCAGGTTGATAAACCCCGCCGAGAATTTTCATCAAAGTTGATTTTCCTGCTCCGTTTTCACCTGCCAAAGCAACAACTTCGCCCTCAAAAACCTCAATATTTACATCAGCTAGGGCTTTCACTCCCGGAAAACCCTTACTGATGTTTTGCATTTTCAGAATCGGATTGGTCATATTTCTATTAACCACGAAGTTACACGAAGTTTTCACGAAGGTAATTAATTTTTCTTCGTGCTGACTTAGTGGCACTTCGTGGATTAATCTTACTTACCTTTTAAACCATTAAGTTTTTTCGTATATTCTTCAACCGTATCTTTTTTAACGACTAAGGTTGGAACGATAATTTGTTTATTTGCAGGAATTACAGACTTATCGCCACCCAAATATTTGTTCATCAAAATTACCGATTGATAACCAAACTCAAATGGTTGTTGAACAACTGTCGCAAAAATTGAGCCGTCTTTGATTCCCGCCAAGGTTTCGTCTTCATCATCAAATGCGATAATTTTTATTTTTCCAACTTTGTTTGCATCTTTAACAGCACCTAAAATCGCTGGTGCATTATAACTCCAGAGTCCAACTAAAGCCGCAACTTCCGGATATTTAACCATTGTATCAGCAGCATTTGATTTGGCTCGGGCACGATCGGTATCATCAGTTCTCACGTCAATGATTTCGACTTTTGAACCTTTTAAAGCCTCTTTAATTCCGTCTAATCTTTCTTTAGCATTTCGGGCATCACTTTTACCCACAAAAACCATTATTTTCCCGCCTTCGGGCAAGGCTTCTTTGATCAATTCTCCAGCTTGTTTTCCGGCAGCAACATTGTCCGTTCCGATATAAACAGCTCGATCACTATTCGGTGCATCGCTGTCCTGGGTAATGATCAGAGCTTTTTTAGCCGCTTCATTGATGGCTTGGGCTTGATTATCGGGATCGATCGGACTCATTGCAATCCCATTAACACCTGTTGAAAGCAAATCGTCAATGATTCGTTTTTGTTCATCAGCTGCGCCGCTTCCTGGCATTTTGAATTCAACTGTTACGTTTTCTAATTCCTTGTCTGCTTTTTCTACCCCTTTTTGAGCAATTGTCCAATAATCAGATGCGTTATTTGTGACAAAGGCTAATTTTAAGGCTTTGCCTGCGGTGGTTGTATTTCCACCTGAATTTGACTGGGGAGTCGTGGTTGTAGTTCCCCGATTGCACGAAGTAAAGGCAAAAATTGCCAGGGCAAAAAGCGAAACAATTTTCAATTTTTTCATAAATTTTCTCCAAATATTTTGATGACAGTGTGAACATAATAGAACGGTTAAGCGAGTTATTCAAAACAATTTATGCAAATTTTAATAGATAATTTTAATTGCACTAAATAATTTCGCTTTTATTCTATTTTTTTTTATAACTTTCTAATTTTTTGTATAGGTTACAATTCTTACCTTACCTGTAATTCCGGAAGGATACGGAACAACTTTCTCCATTTCTTGCGGTTGAAAACGGTCACCATAACGCAAAATCAAAAGTTTATAATCAGGTAATTTCCGACCTGCCATATAATTGACCGCAGTATTGGCAACAACAACTTTTAATCGATTTTCACCTGCTTGAATAAATGGTTTAAGATCTAATTTATATGGCGGAGCCCATAATGAACCAACCCTTTTGTCGTTCAAATAAATAACTGCGGCTTCTTTAATTGGCGAATCCAAATAGGTTGCCATTCCATTTTTCTGTTGAACAAAATCGAGCGATAGTGCTTCGCCAAAATCGAGTGTAACTTCTCCATTTATTGCATCTGCAGATACGTTAAATGTTTTTTCATAATTTGCTAATCCGGAGAAAAATTTTGTCTCATCCGAATTAATCCAATCCGTCAATTTATTCATCGAAACCGGCGCATTTTTCCCAAAAGAAACTTTCCAATCCGAACTCAAATCAATGTTTGAAAGATTTGAAATGGTTGGTTGAACAAACTGTTTTGTTGTTTTCGATTTTGAAAAAATGACCACATGCGATTGATACGGCTCAAAATTCAACACAACCGAAGTTGAATCATTTTCTTGATTTCTGACATTTGCGGCACTGGTTTCGCCATTCATTGCATCCCAAATTTCAACGGATGGCGCAGTTTTTCTGAAGGTTACCTGGACATTCTTTTTAACATTTGAGGTATTAGCAACAAAATAAATATCAGAATCGGCAGTTTGGCGATGCACAAAACCGAAATCTTTACCATTCGGAGAAATTGCGACATCGGGTTTTAAAATATTTTTCAAAGCTGTTCCGGCATCTTCATCATTTTCAACCAATTTAACACGCGGATTTTTTCCGTTAAAAAGTGTTGCGACAATTGACTTTAACTCATTTTGCTCGGCATCAGTTGTTTTATAACCCGGAACGATGGACGGCGTTTTGCGAGTAGCAATCAAAATTCCCCCATTGGCGACAAAATCCTGTAATTTTTTTAATGATGCAAGGGGCATTCTTTCAATTCCGGGCAAAACAACAACTTTATGTTTGGCTGCACCCAAAGTTAATGTTTCTTTTTCAACTTTACCGAATTTGTTCAAAATATCATCATCAAAAAAGTTCAGGTTGTAACCATTTTCGAATAAACTCGGCATCAGTTTTTCGCCAACAAGTTCCCTTTCTGCATCAATTAGATGAACTTTAGCAGGTGAAAAATGAGAATAAGCATCAGCATTTGGTAAATAAAAAGCGACATCATTTTGTTGTTCACCTTGGCGCATCAACCAGGACATTCTTTGCAGATATTTTGCCAGATCTGGCATCACGATCCACCATGGATTTCGATTTGAATATTCGCCTGCCGCATAAAAACGCCAACCGGGATATTCAACTTGAGGTGGCGTATAAGCCCAACCATGCCCGATCAATTGATTTATTCCTTGTAAAAAATGAATGTCTGCTTCGGCTTTCATATCGAGCGGGGTCGCGCGAAAAGCGGGAGAATGTAGCCAAGTCCAGGTTTCCGAAGAAGTTACATTTCGACCAAAAATATGATTGGCCGAAGATGCCCAACGCGCCGCTCGAACGACTTTCCATTGTGCACCTTCACCATCTGAAATATCAGCCCATTGATTTGAAGAAATTGAAGCAGGTGGAATTCCATAACCTTGAATTCGGAATTTGGTTTTATTAAGCTTTGCCCAATTTTGCATCGGAATCATAAAATTTTCGTTGAATAATTCCGTGATGGTGCGTCCCCAATCGTATCGAATTTCGGCGGCTTTTGGCGCGTTTTCAAGCAAAAGCGCAGGCAACAACGGGCGTAAATCGTAACCGCGACGTTTTTGAAATTCTGCTAATAAGGTATCCGTCCAATCCTGTTGATAAACCTCTAAACTATCGCAAAAGAAAGAGTAAGGACGATTGGTCGGAGTAAAAGCCGAAAATAATCTATCACCGGTTTTGCGTAAATAAGCGTCAACCGAAGGTTTATCCAAATGATTTAAAACGTAACCTTCTGCCCCAAATGCCGGAC
>DAORIL010000467.1:0-5593 GCA_035438525.1 Pyrinomonadaceae bacterium | reverse complement strand
AGTTTTATAACGTGAATTACAATTTAAAAACCGACATCTTTTGTTGATGACAGATTATCTTTAATTGGCTTATTTAAAAAGTCTTGGAGCGAAATCTTTCAAATCACGCCGCCAAGTCTGCCATTCGTGATCTGTCCCGGGCGATTCGTAAAAAACGTGCTGAATGTTCGCCTCCGTTAAAGATGTATGAAGCCGCAAAAGTCCTGCCCGCATTCTTTCGGGTTCGACTGTTCCAACCCCCACCCAGAGCAAGTGAACTTTTTTGGCAAATCCAGCGGGGTCTGCAAATACTCCGTTATAATCGGTTTTTGGGTCAAGTTTGCGGTCGCCGAGAACAAGCATTCCGCCCGCTCCACTGAATCCACCGATATAGGAAAATTGATCAAGATGGTTCAATGTGATCTGAAAAGTCTGCATTCCGCCCATCGAGAGTCCAGCCATCGCCCTGTTATCACGGTCAGAAAGTGTCCGATAATTTTTGTCAATATATGGAATCAAAGCCTGTGTGACATCATCTTCAAACGCCGCTGACATATCCTGCATTGCCTTTAACATTTCGGGCGAACCGAAAGGTTTTCCGGTCAAATCCGGTAAAGGCTGCCCTGCACGTTTTGCGTATCCATACGCCATCACTACTATCATCGGTTTGCACTTTCCTTCGGCGAGCAGATTATCAAGAATGAAGTTGGCGCGTCCCTGCCTGATCCAACCTGTTTCATCTTCACCTCCGCCGTGTTGCAAATAAAGAACAGGAAAGCGTTGTTTAGGTTGCGATTCATAACTTGGCGGCAGATAAACCAAAGCGTGTCGCCAACTGCCTGTCACTTTCGAGTTATACCAAATTTCCCGCACCTGTCCGTGCGGCACGTCCTGAATCGAATAATATGTCGAACCGGACTCCGGCACTTCCACCGCGCTGGCATATTTGCTCCCGCCAAAAAAGGATTGACTACCCGTGTCGCTGACCTCCGCGCCATCAACGACAAAGTTATAATAATGTAATCCGGGAACCATCGGCTGAGTGGTAAAAGTCCAATAACCGTCAGCTTGTTTTTCCATATCAGCTTTGGGATTGCTCCAGAAATTCACTCGAACTTTTGTGGCATCCGGGGCTTTTACGCGGAGTTGAACTCTGCCTTGGCTATCAACGCGCGGATATTGCGCTCCCCAAACGTTAGTCGAAGCAGGTTGAAAATCACCGCCATTTTGTGAAAATGTGAAATTTACCAGAGTTAAAACTGCAAACAGAGTTATACCAAATCGAATCATCTTTATTCTCCTAACAAGGCTTTTCTAAAAAAATAATCCTGTAAATATCGCGTAGCGATTATCTGAATTTAGCCGTGTCTTTTAAGGCACGGGACGGATAAAAACGAGATTTTCGTGGCGTAGCTACGATTGAATCTGTTTTTCAGTTGTCGCTCACGCGACAAAAACGATTTTTTAACTTGAGCAGTCCTTAAAAGAACTGCCTAAATTCAAATTGTCGCTCCGCGACTTTCAGGGAAATTTTAAATTGACCTTAATCATCTTCAAATCTTTTGCAGCTGAACTGTTGCCATACCACACTTCATATTCCCCCGGTGTGACAGCCACCTTAAGTTTGCTTTGGTCATAAAATTCAAATGCTTTAGCTGGCAGATCAATAGTTGCCGTGTTTGTTTTTCCGGCTCGGACATTGACTTTTTGAAAGCCTCGCAAAGTTTTCAAAGGTCCGGTTGGATCATTAGTTTTTCGCACATAAATCTGCACAACTTCTGTTCCGTCGCGTTTACCTTTGTTGGAAACCGGAATGCTGAGTTTTAGATTTTCGCCGTTTTTTATTTGCCTTTTACTTATTTGAGCATTTCCAATTGAAAAAGTGGTGTAGCTTAAACCATAGCCGAATTGGAAAAGCGGGTCGGACATAAAACGATACGTTCTGCCCTTCATCGAATAATCTTCAAAATCCGGTAACTGGCTGGAGCTTTTGTAAAATGTCACAGGCAGTTTTCCTGAAGGATTGTAGTCGCCAAACAGAACATCTGCGACAGCTTGCCCGCCGGATTCGCCGCCATACCACGCCTGCAAAATCGCGTCGGAACTTTCCGTTTCGGGAGTCAAAGCAATGGCAGAACCTGAATTATTGACAAAGATCATTTTTTTGTCGGCGGCTTTGAGTGTTTTTAACAAATTACGTTGCACTTCGGGAAGCTCAATATTGGTGCGGTCGCCGCCCTTAAATCCGGGGTATGAAACCGGCATTTCCTCGCCTTCGAGTAAAGATGAAAGTCCGCCAACGAAAATAACCGTTTCCGTATCTTTCAGTTTATTGAGAAGATTCGTGTAATCCACATCAACTTCCTTTCCGAAATCGAACTCCAGATTAGCCTGCCAATTATTGAGCTGGGCGTAGCGGATTGCGATCTTGTATTTTTTGCCGCGTTCGACTTTGAATGGAATCCTTGACGGAAGCGTGCGCCAATTATCATATTTTGCAAGCGTCTCGCCGTTGACGATCAATTCAAAATGTCCCGTTGCTCCAGTTTTGAAAACTATTTCCTCGGTTTCGGGTGCTTCAAACTCGGTTTCATATTTGGCTGAAAAATTTTCCAAGTGAACGCCCGAGGCAAATTCGTGATCGCCCGCCGTTGTCAGTTTTAGCGGATTAGCGATTTGGTCAGAAATTACGCTTTCGCCTTGAGATTCCCGATTATTCCAGTAAACAGCCTTAAAGCCTTGTTTGCCGTCAATCGAAGTTTTCGAGAAATAACTGTTTGTTACTTTATTCTCAACCATGTCGCAGCCTTTATCATAGATAATTTTACTTGCGTCAACCTTTGACTTGATCCCGTTCAGAATTGAAATCGTTCTGACGGGTTTCCCGTTGTAATTTCCCCACAACATCGGTTCATTATCAGCATTAGGTCCGATGACGGCTATTTTTGCGGATTTACTTAACGGAAGGACGTTATTTTTATTTTGCAGCAGTGTCATTGACTCGCGTGCCATCTCAAGGGCGAGTTTGCGATGTTCTTCGTTATTTACCACCGACATCGGAATTTTTGTCCATGGAACAATTTCATCGTTATCCATCTCTCCCAACTCAAAGCGTTGTTTAAGTGAACGCAACAAATGCTTATTGATTTCTTGTTCAGTAATCAGACCTCTCGACACGGCTTCGGGGAGATTCTTAAACGCATAACCGTCCCAGACACATTCGACATCAGTTCCGGCTAAAACTCCTTTGACCGATGCAAGCAAAGGCGTGGATGAAACCTTGTGACTGGTGAAAAAATCGGTGATCGCTCCGCAATCTGAAACAACCATATATTTAAAGCCGAAATCATCACGCAGAATGTTTTGGAGCAGACGATTATTGCCACAGCAAGGTTCGTCATCCAGACGTTGATAGGCGCACATAACTTCTCGGACATCCGCCTCTTGAACTAAAGATTTGAAAGCGGGCAGATACGTTTCCCATAAATCTCTCGGATCGACATTGTTAAGATTGAGCGTGTGACGGCTCCATTCGGGACCGGAATGAACCGCATAATGTTTGGCACAAGCTAAAAGTTTTCTGTATTTTGCATTTTCAGGACCTTGTAATCCTTTGACCACCATCACACCCATTCGCGAAGTCAGATACGGATCTTCGCCGTAGGTTTCCTGTCCGCGTCCCCAACGCGGGTCTCGAAAGATGTTGATATTCGGAGTCCAGACCGAAAGGCTCAGAAAACGCCTGTTTTCCTGCCCGTTTCGCATCGCCTCGTTATATTTGGCGCGGACTTCATCAGATGTAGCATTGAAAACTTTATAAACGAGCGAATCATTAAACGAAGCCGCCATCCCGATCGGTTCAGGAAAAACCGTGACGTTATTGTTATTTGCCAAACCGTGCAGAGCCTCGCTCCACCAGTTAAATTTTTTAATTCCCAAACGCGGAACTGCCGGAGATTGGTCAAACATCAACGATGCCTTTTCATCCAGCGTCAGACGCGAGATCAAATCTTCTGCTCGTTTTTCAAACGATAACTTGGGATTCTGATAAGGCAACTGCGCTGATGCTATTGAACAGAGAAAAAACACTAATACTAAAATCTGTAATTTACTCAAAAATTTTGTCTTCATAGGATGTTTTAATGATTAACCGTTTTTTGCCTCGCCAGTTCCTTTCTAAATTCCTGTTCCTTATCGTTGACATACTTCTTGTAGCCTTCCGGGTCAATAAAGACCGAGAATCCTTCCTGTTTGAACCGTGCGTATTTCGCTTCCATTCCGAAATAATTTCCGTGCGCTCCCAGAAAAATATCAACAGGTAAAGTTTTTAAGACGCTAAACATCTTTTCGTAATCCGTTGCCATATTTGGATAAGAAGGATTGTTGAAAAAATTATAACCCGGATTGACGTTCGGGCTGCCGATGATTACTACATTGTAAGACTTGCCCGCCTCTTTAACCTTCATCGTCCAGGTTGTGCAGCCTTTCGTATGTCCCGGCGTAAGATTTGCCGTCAGAACCGTTCCGCCCAACTTAACTTTGTCGCCGTCGTGCAATATGCGATCAACCTTGGTCGGTTTGTATAAGGCGATGGGTTCGTTTCCGTATTGAAAATCCGTTTTGCCGCCCGATTCAACCTCTTCTACATCTGCATCCATGACCATATATTTCGCCCCGGTCAGCTTTTTGATGGTGTCGCTCGCCGCATCGTGATCCCAATGTCCGTGGCTGATGAGCAGAATTTTGATGTCGCTGAAATTAAAGCCGAGCTTTTCGACGCTTGCTTTAATTTGGGGAACATTTTCCTCCAAATCGCTGTTAATCAAAATATGACCTTTCGGCGTGGTGATAAGAAAATTTGCCAGTCCGCGAGTGCCGACATAATAAAGATTTCCGGCGATTTTGAAAGGCTCAAACGGTTCGAGCCACTCTTTCGGGTGTGACACTAAAAAAGACGGTTTTGGCGATTTAGAATCACTAATTTTATAACCTAACAAAGACAGCATTTTTTCCGCATAGCGCTTGCCGAATTGTCTGTAACCGTCCGCCGTAAAATGCAATCGATCGGGATTGCTCGGCAAACCTGCTGAAGAAATAACATAAGAATTCGGAAGCGTTTCAGGCAATTTAGCCATAATTTCGTTTGCACTTGCTTTTTCGCCGCCTTGATCGGCATTGACCACTTCTCCCGCGAGCAACGGGACTGATTCGGGCTTGAGATTCAAATCCTGCATCAAATTGTCATAGACTTTTTTAACCTTTTTAGACCAATCTTTGTCAGTAGCATTTGACTCGCCTTGATGCAGAAGGATTCCTTTGATAACACCAGATTGTTGGGCGATCTTTGCCAACCCAACCAGATAAGCGTAGGGATTGCCGTCATATTCATTGGCTAGATTGACTTTCCAAGCATCCGCCGTTGCCAGATATTCGCGGAAACCGTCTTTATCCCACAATTCAATCCGAGTGCCGGAAACGCCGACTTTTATCACTCCAACGCGGATATTTTTTGGGAGATTGGCAACCATCGTTCTACCAAACGAATCAACCAGAGAAATGCCTTTGGTGCGGCGCGTCAAAGGCGGAATCGCGTCATACCATTCGCCTTTTTTCC
>DAORIL010000466.1:0-5597 GCA_035438525.1 Pyrinomonadaceae bacterium | reverse complement strand
GGCTGTCCGCCGCGAAAAAGTTTCTCATTAACTTTAGCAAAATTCGGTAAATCTTCTTTTTTCGATTCGGCTTTTCTGGGCATAATTCCAACTATCAGCAAAAAAATCAACGATATTATAAAAATTGTTCTCATTACTTTGGCAGGCTCACTCGAATTAACTCAAGTCCTTGATCGGCTTCAATTAAGTATTGCTCATTCTTGGTCAATACAAAACTACAACCTTGATTTAATTGATATTTTTCTTTGTAATTAGAAAGACGTAAATTGCCTTTTTTCACAAAATAAAACAAGAAATCGTCCGAATGTTGGATGTTAAAAGTCGTATCCGCGATAGCCCGCAGCGTTTGAACATCTGCCAATTCGTTTGTAGCCTTTGAAATTCCCGTGTCGCACGATTCAAGATCTCCGTTTTTTGTCCAAAGTCCTTTATCGGCAATGTGATGCACGAATTTTTGCCCGTTAAAAATTCTATCAGGCACAAAATTTTCGGTTGGTAAATCAAATTCGTGTTCCGCAAAAGTGGGATGAATCGCAGGACAACCGATTTCCAAAACCTCAAAATTATCGGAACATTCCAAAACGCGATGTCGAATTTCGGGCGGCTGCAGAACACAATCTCCAGCATTCATCAAAAAAGGTGCGCCCTGGTCTTCGTAAACCAATTTTGCCCAGCCATTTAGGCAATAGATCATTTGAAAGCGGACTTTGTGAAAATGAACATAATCGGGAACTTTTCCACCTTTTTCGATGCGGATGTGCGAAGCAATATATTTTCCACCCAAACGACTTGGAATCAAATCCCGATATTGCATTCCCGCGCGTCCCGTGTGCCAATTACCTTCGTTTTTGGTCAGAACAAATTCGTTGCTGCTGTCAGGAATTTCGAGAGGGATTTTATCGAAAGATTCAATTTCAGCAGATTCCTGCAACTGCAAAATTTTTCCATAACCCGAAATTATCGCAGTTGTCGGCGCATCAGCAGGAAAAATTACATCTAAACGAAAGCCGAGGTCTTTAGTAAAAAACTCAAGCGTTTCGTTGAGATTGGTGCAATTAATGACAATTTGATTTTGTTTATCCACGAAGTTTCACAAAGAAAACACAAAGTTTTTTTACTTTTAACCTTTCCCTTTTACCTTTTCTACAACCTCTTCTCTCGCAACAATTTCCTGTTCGCCGGTAGTCATATTTTTGACCGCAACTTTGTTTTCTGCCAACTCGTTTTCGCCCAAGATGCAAACGTAAGGAACATTGATTTGTCCCGCATATTTGAACTGTTTGCCAAGTTTGTCAGCTTCGGGATAGACGAGAACCCGCAAACCTTCGGAACGCAATTCGTTGGCTAATTTGAGAGATTCAGCAATAGATTCTTCGTTCCAAATCGTCACCATCACATCAGCCGAATTTGTTTGGAGTTCGGGCGGAAACATTCCGCGTTCTTCCATGACGACCAAAATTCTTTCGAGTCCGAGCGAGAATCCGCAAGCAGGAATTTGTTCTTTGCCGAACATTCCGATTAGTCCGTCATAACGTCCACCACCGCCGATGCTACCTGCAAATTGAAGATTTCCTTTGTCATCCAACTGATTTAATCCAATCTCAAAAATTGCACCAGTATAATATGATAAGCCACGAGCAAGATTAGGTTGGAAACGAAGTCTTCCCCAAGCTGGCAAATTTTTCACAAGATTTAGGATTTCTTTTACTGAATCAATTCCTTTCTTTCCAAAGTCATTATCGCCAATTGCCTTATTTAACTTTTCTAGAATTACCTCATTCGCCTCATTACGCTCCTTCATTTCATATGCCAAAGTCAATTCTCTTGGATTTTCTGAAACAGGCATAATATGAAGCTTCATTAATTCAATAAACTGAATGAGGAGATTTTTTGCATTTTCCTCTGTTCCAACGCCTCTTTCGACTAATTCCTTCAAAACACCTTGTTCACCTATTTTGTCAAATTTGTCGAGAGCCACTAAAGCATCTATCTGTTTTTCTTCTGTTACCTCTGAAACTTCTAGCATTCCGCGCAATACTTTTCGGTGATTGAGCAAAACCACAAAATCCTCAAATCCCAATCTTTGCAAAATCTCACAAACCGCCGAAATCAGTTCTGCCTCAACAACCATCGAACTTGAACCGATTGCGTCAACGTCGCATTGGTAAAATTCCCGAAATCTTCCACGCGCCGGACGATCTGCCCGCCAAACGGATTGGATTTGGTAGCGTTTGAAAAATTTGGGTAATTTATCTTTGTAGTTGGCGACAACTCTTGCCAATGGAACGGTTAAATCGTAGCGAAGTGCGAGGTCAGACAAACCTTTTTCGCCTTCGGAAAGGTCGAGTTTTTCGCCCCTTTTGAGGATTTTGAAAATCAGTTGATTGCCTTCTTCGCCGTATTTTCCAGTCAAAGTTTCGAGGTTTTCAACGGAAGGAGTTTCGAGCGGTTCAAAGCCGTATTTTTGATAGACTTCCTTGATAATGCCGATGACATATTCGCGTTTACGAACGTCTGAAGGTAAAAAATCGCGCATTCCACGCGCCGGATTGGTATTCATAAGTTTGAAATATGAAGGATGAAGGATGAAAATCCGTTCACCACAGTTATTGTTTTTTCTTGTCTTTTATTTTTTTAACAATTGTCGTAAAAATTGCTATTAATTCGTTTGTTTCATCAATTAAAGGCTTCACTCGCTCTTGATTGTAAATGTTGGCTTCGATAATCAGTTCTAACCAATAAATTGTTTCGTCTAATTCTTGTAATGCCGTTTGAAATTTATTGATAAAATCCGCATCAGATTTAACCCTTTGTGATTCGGCATAATGCGCTCCTATTGAAGTTCCCGCACGCAAAACTTGTTTTCCTAAAACCTGTGCTTCGGTAGTTTTCGGCAAGGCAACATAAAGCCGAATTATCCGCAAAGCAAAAGTCTTTGTGCGTTTTCTCAAATCTTCAGGAGGAGTTTCATCCTTCATTTTTCATCCTTTATACTTCGCTGAAAGCAAAACGTAATTGCGCCAAAAGTTTTGTAAGTTTTCGATTTCTTCGTCACTTAATTCTCGCTTCACTCGCGCAGGAGAACCTAGCACAAAAGACCTTTCGGGAATCTGAGTATTCGGCGTAACTAAACTTCCTGCCGCAATTAGCGAATTTCTTCCGATTCGTGCGCCGTCCAAAATTGTTGCCCCAATGCCAATCAAACTTCCCTTTTCAATGTAACAGCCATGAATTGTGGCTGAATGTCCGACAGTTACTTCGTCTTCGATAATTGTCCCGTAACCTTCTTGGCGCGAAACATGAATGATCGTGCCGTCCTGGATGTTTGAATTTGCACCGATTCGGATAAAATTGACATCGCCGCGAAGCACGCAATTATACCAAATGCTGGCGTTTTCAGCGATTTCGACATCACCGATAATCACCGCATTTTCAGCAATAAAAGCAGTTCCGTGGATTTTTGGAGTTTTGTTTTGGAACGATTTAATCATTTTAACTTTCCGAATAAACAACTTCATTATTAACTTCAATCCAAAATTTGCGAAGAGTTAGCCACGGATAAACACGAACATTAACAGAAAAATCTATTTCTCCAAACTTAAAACTAAGTTGAGGACAATACCACCAAACACTTATACTTTTAGCCATAATTTTATCATCGAGAAAAACACACTCATATCCCATTCCCTTTCCAAAATAAGTGATAATAAAAGAATTGTCTGAAGTATTTATTAAAATTTTTCGGTATAACCAGCCTTTTTTTAACAACGTCACTTCGGTTACAGAAACTTTATTTGTTGTAATAACTGTCTTTTTATCAGGTAATATTTTAGAGTTAGCAATTTCATAAAGATAAAGTTCCTGTGCAATCGGATTCCCCAAATAGACAATTCGTTCATTATCCTGCACTTTCAAAAGCGTTTTGGCTATGAGTTCGCGGTGATTTTCAACTGTGCTGTTGATGGTTATTTCTTTTTTGTCTGAGCCAAATCGGGAATACAAATCTTGCACTTCAACTTTTTTTACATCTTTGAAGTAAATCTGCTTATTTTTCAAAAAACCTTTTTCCTCAATGAAGTTTTCATCAATATAAATTCTATAAACAAAAGAATTTATCGCACAGTAACTTGCTAAGAATATAAATGCGATTCCTACTACAACCATAGCCGGATTTTCTGCATTTATTATCACCCAGCCCATCAAGGCAAAAATTGCAATTGAAAGCGTGGAGAAAAATATTTTTGACCATTTTTTCTCACGATATTCTTTCATAAAATCACTTCAATTCTTTATAAACCACACCGTTTTTCATTACGAAAACAGCATTTTCCATCGTCTTGATATTCTCGAGCGGATTGCCCGAAACTGCAACAATATCTGCATATTTTCCAACAGTTAGCGTTCCGATGGTTTTATCCAGCCCGAGCAAGGTGGCACTGCTTAAAGTCCCGGCGACAATCGCATCCATCGGACGCATTCCGCCCCATTCGACCATTAAAGTAAATTCGTGTCCGTTCAAACCGTGTTGATATACTCCCGAATCCGTCCCAAGAGCAATTTTCACTTTGTTGGCAATCGCGATTTTAATGGCATGACGCATTGCGGCAGCAGCAGCGAGAGCTTTTTCCCCGCGCAAACCTTTGGGAACACCGTTTTTAGCTAATTTTTCAACGGTTTCGCCAGCAATCAGAGTCGGAACGAGATAAGTTCCTTTGTTAGCCATCATTTTTGCGCCTTCTTCATCCAAAAATGAACCGTGTTCAATCGAAGAAACTCCCGCACGAACTGCAATTTTAATTCCTTCCGTTCCGTGAGCATGGGCAGCGACTTTGCGCTCAAGTTTGGTCGCTTCTTCAACCATTGCTTTGAGTTCTTCGTAAGTATATTGAGTTGCGCCAACCGCATCGCCTTCTGACAAAACCCCGCCAGTTGCACAGGTTTTGATGACATCTGCACCGTATTTGACCTGATAACGAACGGCAGCACGAACCTGGTCAACACCATCTGCAATCCCTGTTTTATAATCTCCGTCAGCCACACCGGGTTTGAATCCGTTTTCGTCGCAATGTCCGCCCGTAATGCCCAAAGAATGTCCGGCAGTAATCATCCTTGGTCCAATTACCCAACCGTCATTGATGGCTTTTCGCAGAGCTAAATCGTCAAAATTAGGCGCACCGACATTGCGAACCGTGGTAAATCCTGCCATCAAAGTTTTTTCGGCGTGTGCTACTCCAAGAATTGCCGCAAAAGAATCATAATCACGAAAAAGGGCATTGTTGCCTTCGGGATCGCCCAAAACCCGCATAATCAAATGTGTATGAGCATCAATAAAACCTGGCAAAAGCGTCGTATTTCCTAAATCAATAACTTTTGCGCCGGACGGAATTTGAACATTTGCGCCAATAGCCGTAATTTTATTGTCTGTCACGATAATCACGCCGCTTTTGATCGGTTCTGCGCCTGTTCCGTCAATAATTTGCGCGGCTTTGATAGCAACCACGCCTTTCCCGCTTTTTTCGCCTGTGGCACCGATCTGGGCATTGATTTGGAATGCAAAAAATAGAATTGCAATTACAAAAACTGTAAATTTCGACATT
>DAORIL010000465.1:0-5607 GCA_035438525.1 Pyrinomonadaceae bacterium | reverse complement strand
GAATGAACAAGGCGCAGTTATCAAAATGGATCTGAAGCCATTTTTTTATCAAACAAGATGGTTTTATCTGGTCTGTATTTTAAGTGCCTGTGTGTTTTTGCTGATTGTCTGGAAAGTAAGTGTTCATCAACTGGAATCGCGCGAAAGGAAACTGGCAAAAATGGTTGCCGAAAAAACTAACGAACTTAAAAAAGCCAATGAAGAATTACAACATTTGGCAAATTCCGACGGATTGACAAATGTTGGTAATCGCCGCCTTTTTGAAGATTTTTTAACAAAAGAATGGAATCGCGCGATCCGTTCCAAAACCGAAATTTCGCTGATACTGCTTGATATTGATCATTTCAAACTTTTCAATGACACTTACGGACACCAGGCAGGCGATGATTGTTTGAAAAAAGTTGCGTCTGTTCTGAAAGACACAATTCATCGTCCAACCGATTTGATAACAAGATTTGGCGGCGAAGAGTTTGCCATAATTTTGGGCGGGACCGATTTGCAAGGAGCAACAAATGTTGCCGAACAAGCAATAGAAAATATCAAAAACCTACAGATTCCGCACAGCGCATCAGAAACAAATGAACATCTCACTATCAGCATTGGCGTAGCAACTACTTTTGTCGCCTTCGGCATGTTAGAAGCCGAACTTATCAAAGCCGCTGATAAAGCCCTCTATCAAGCCAAAAAAAATGGGCGAAATCAAATAATTTCTCACGATATGACTTTAAACTTCAACGAAATCGCCGTTTTAGAAGAAGAAATAATCGGTGCGAACTGATTTTTGCAGGATTCAAATTAAAATATTTTTGTTAAAGTTCAAGATGATTTTCTTCAGAACTTAATCTTAAATTGTCTCGTAAGGCAATTTATGAAAATCAAACAATTCAATCTTTTATCCCGAAATTCTATTATTTTTTTCCAAGCCGCGTTGTTTTTAACCTTTGCTTTGTTGAACACTCAACAGACTTTTGCTCAAACTAAACCTGACGATAAAAAATTATACGAAACGATTATAAAACTCGATGGCGAGTTTTTCGGAGCATATAATACCTGCGCGAGTAATCTTGAAAAATACGGCTCATTTTACTCTGAAAATATTGAGTTTTATCACGATCAAGGCGGTTTATCGACCTCAAAAAAAGATATTATTGAGGGAACGAAAAAGAATATTTGCGGAAAAGTAACCCGTGAACTTGTCAAAAATAGTATCGAAGTCTATCCGATCAAAGATTACGGTGCCATCGAAATAGGTTTTCATAAATTCCATAACAATACTCAGAAAAAAGGCACTCCATCTAAAGCAGGAAGATTTGTTATTGTTTGGCAAAATACAAATGACGGCTGGAAAATTACAAGAGTGATCAGCATTCATTAGTTTGAAATATAGATCTTTAGTCTCAAATCATCACAAAATCGCTTCAAATCATAATCTGAGGCGATTTTTATTTTGCCCAAAAGTAATCTCGAAGCAGTTTTACAAAAATCATTTCGAGAGGAAACAGATGAATCAATTATTCTTAACTGCAATTTTTGCAATCGTATTTTTATCAACTAATGCAGTTTCACAAAGCAAAACTTTCTTTCAGTCCGTTGCCGGAAAATGGCAAGGAACGCTTGAATATTCAGATTACACTACAAATAAGCGTGTAACTTTGAAAACTTTTATCGTTTATCAACCTTCAACTGATGGAAATTCAGCAGAGGTTTTTACGACTTACGATGATTTTGGCAAAGTTTTAAAAGACGGCGACAAAGAGCGTATTGATTTAGCGGCACAAAAATTTTACGAAGGCGATTCCGTTTTTACGATTGAATCAATGACGGACGGCAAAATTGTTTTGCTTGGAAGCGGTCAGGATGGTGAAAAAATTGAGCCGTTTCGTAAAACCATTACTTACACAAATGATACTCTAACGATTTTGAAGGAAACGCGCACGCCCTGGCAATTTCGTCATATTTATACTTTGAAACGAGTTGTTGAAAATAAACAACCTGCCGTTATTCTTTCTACACAACAATTACAAGAAGATTTTGCAGTTTTCAAAAAAACTCTAACGACCATTCATCCGGGAATTTATCGTTACAACACGCCCGACAGTCTGGAAAAAGATTTCAGCGAATATGAAGCAAAACTCCAAAATCAAATGTCTGAAAGCGAGTTTTTTGTTCTCGTTTCGCAATTTTTAAATAAACTCAAATGCGGTCATACTTTTGCAAATCCTTATAATCAGGACAAAAACTTAAAGGAAAGACTTTTTAATCAGAAAACATATTTGCCATTTTATTTCCAAATCATTGATAACAAAATAATAATTACGGGCAACGCTTCGTCAAAAAATATTTCATTGGGCAGTGAAATTACTAAAATCAATGGTGTTACAGTCAAAGAAATTATCGAAAAACTCTTGACCGTCACCAAAGCTGATGGAAATTCAACGCTTGAGCATCGGATAAATTCACTTCAATTAACCCGCAACGAAGCCGAACTTTTCGCGTTGTTTGATTGGTATTTTCCATTATTTTTCCCGATCAAAGATGAAATTTACGAGATCGAAGCAGTTGATTTTGCTAAGAAAAAAGCAACGAAATTCCAGATTTTGGCAATGACCAAAGCCGAACGCACCTTGGAGATGGAAAAGCGTTATGGTAAATCGCCGACTTATGATGACGGTTGGAAATTTGAGATTCAAGATAATTCTATGGGTTACTTAAAGATAGATAATTCAATAACCTGGCGACTTAAAACCGTCAAATTCAAAGAATTTTTAGCTAATACTTTTGCTGAACTTCGCACAAAAAATATCAAAAATTTAATTATTGATCTGCGTGGAAATGGCGGAGGCGATATGGAACCCGGATTTGAACTTTCTCGCTATTTAACAACGAAAATACTTGCGCCTTATGCCGAAGGTCGCAGATTGGTGCGAAATGTTGCAGCTCAACCCGATTTGTTGAAAAATGTCAGCACTTACAGCGACGAATTGATAAATGGTTTGAAAAATGGTTTGCCGACAATTGCTTATAAAAAAATCGAAAATGGTTATTTTGAGATCTTACCAGACAAAAAACTTGAAAGTTTTCCTAATGTGACGCCTTACGAAAATAATTTCAGAGGCAAAGCATTTATCATTGCCGATTCAAGCAATGCTTCTGCAACTTTTCAATTTTTAGATTATGTCAAAACAAATAAACTGGCTCAAATAGTCGGGCAAACCACTGGCGGCAACAAACAAGGAATTAATGGCGGTAATTATTTCTTTCTAACTTTGCCGAATTCAAAAGTCGAAATTGATATTCCGGTCTATTTCCAGGCGCCTTTGAAAACACAAAAAGATGTAAGTGTGATTCCGGATATTATTGTTAAAAAAGATGATAGCGATATTGGAAACAATTTTGACCGCGAATTGGAAACGATTAAAAAATTATTCAAATAGAAAAGAAACAAAGACTGATTTTTTGCGTATAAAACTCAGTCTTTTATGAATTCTGCACTTACAATTCAAAAATATTTAGCTTTGAACCAAGGCAAATATCTGCGCGAGATGGTCAAACTCCCACGCGTTAAAAGCAATGTTTTTGTCACAACCCACCATGAAACAGCTGCGACCGATCTATTGCATTATCATGAAACGGTGCATCTTAGTTTTGTCTTGAACGGTGGAATAATTGACAAACGAAAAACCAGCGAAACCGAAATAATTTCGGGCGAATTGATGTTTTTTCACGCCGGAGAACCGCATCAGAGCATTTACTGCGGATTTCCGGTTAAAAACATTAGCATTGAACTGGAATCAGATTTTTTCCGAGATAACTTTATCACCGAAACAACCCTTAAAAACGCTATTACTCAAAGTCCGAATATTAAATTTACCATGCTCAAAATTTACAAAGAATTATCAAAAGACGATGAGTTTTCGGATAGTTCAATCGAATTGTTATTGCTCAGTTTAATTAATGACAATAACTTTAACGAAAAAACACGCCCGCTTTGGCTAAATAAAATTGTGGAAATACTCAACGACAGTTGGAATGAGGAAATTTCTATAAATGATCTGGCCAATTGCGTAAATGTTCATCCTAAAACCATTTCCAAATATTTTCCGCGATATTTTGCCTGCACCTTGGGAGAATATCGCCGCAAAATCAAAATCGAGAAATCACTTTCACTGATTAAAACTTCCCAATCCTCGCTTACCGAAATTGCTTATCAATGCGGCTTTTACGACCAAAGCCACTTTACCGGAGTTTTCAAACAGTTAACCGGATTTGGCCCGAAACAATTCAAAAAACTATAATCTCCCCCGGCTACTTTCTTCCTATTTTTCCAAAAAACAAACCTGCTAGATTTGCCTTCTACATTATTCAGGGGGCAATTATGAAAACATTTTTATTTATTTTGGTTCTTAGTTTTTCAATCTCTGCACAATCCGATGCAGAAAAACAGGGCAAAGAAATTTTTGAAAAATACCAAACAGCAATTGGAGGAAAAGAAAATTTTGCCAAAATCAAAACAATTGAAACCATTTCTGAGAGCGAAAACCCAAACAGAAAGAGAAAAACTATCGAGGTTGAAGATAAAGTAAACAAAAGAAGTTACGTCTGTTCAGATGGCGATACCGGAAAATTGGAAATGGGTTCAGACGGAAACCGCCATTGGATGCGACGCGGCGGAAGGGCGGATTATATAAATTTTACTCCGGCGGAAGAGCCTTCCAAATACGTCAAACTTCCTAACGAAAAAATTGACGGCAAAGAATATTTGGTTGTCGAAGAAATAAAGCCGGATTCGCGTGAAAACGCCAAAACATTCTATGATCCTGACACTTTTTTGCTAATACGAAGGGAACATCTGGCAGGTGCGGGCGGTCAAACCTTTAAAGTAACCAAAACCTATTCCGACTACCGCAAAGTTGATGAGTTTCTCGTTCCGTTTGTAGAAATTTCAGATAACGGCTTGACAGGCAAAACAACCAAAAAGGTTTTGAGTATTCGCTATAACATCGAAGTTGACCCAAAAGTTTTTGAACTTAACGGAAAGGGGCTGGAAATTCCGAAAGAACTTCCCCCTCAAAAAGCTTCCAACAAGTTGACCAATCAACCAATTGTTTTTAATGCAGGTAAGAATGTAATTTACAAGGATGAAGACGGAAAAGTCATTTCTCAAGAAAAGTTTAGAGCAAAACAACTGGGAGCAAATTATTTGACCGAAGTTGAGATATCTGGAGGAAAAATGGTCGGCTTACGTCTCAAAAAAGGAAATCCCGAAACTGCCTTTGGTGCAATCCCGCCTGATTTTACCGCGACAACTTTAGATAATTCTCAAATTCAACTGAGCCAATTAAAAGGCAAAGTCGTGGTGATGAATTTCTGGTTCCTCGCCTGCAGCCCCTGTATCAAAGAAATGCCTGAGCTTAATGAATTGGTCAAAAAGTATCAAGGCAAAGATGTTGAATTTATTGCAGTTAGCCACGATCCAAAAGATTTAGTCAATGAATCTCTAAAAAATCGTCCATTCAATTACCAACAAATCACAGATGCCCAAAACATTATTAATTTATATAAAGCAACCGCTTATCCAACCCATATTGTTTTGGACAAAAACGGAAA
>DAORIL010000464.1:0-5612 GCA_035438525.1 Pyrinomonadaceae bacterium | reverse complement strand
AGTGGCAATGGAAGCCGCCAGAATTTTAATTGCTTCGGGATTAAAACCACGTCGAACAATTCGGGTTGCTCTCTGGTCAGGAGAAGAACAAGGAATTTTTGGCTCTAGTGCATACGTCAAACAACATCTTGGCGAAATGAAAAACGGAAGCTTAATCAAAGGGGCAGACTACGACAGGGTTTCTGCTTATTACAATCTCGACAATGGAACGGGCAAAATTCGTGGTGTTTATCTGCAAGGAAATGCCGCCGTTAAGCCGTATTTTGAAACGTGGTTGATGCCGTTTGGCGATGCGGGAGCAAAAACTTTAACGCTTTCCAATACTGGCGGAACAGACCATTTACCATTTGATGCCGTCGGAATTCCCGGGTTTCAATTTATCCAAGACACGGTTGAATACAGCACACGGACGCATCATTCAAATCAGGATAATTTTGACCGCATCCAAGCCGACGATTTGAAACAAGCCTCAACCATTATGGCGGCTTTTGTTTATCAAACGGCAATGATGGATGAAAAATTACCGCGTAAACCAATGAAGTAAACTTAAATCAAAAGTTAAATTCTTAGGCAGAAATTGAGCAAAAATAAGCTTGATCTCTGCCTAAATTTTTTCCAAAATATTGGACATAAATTAAGTTTTTGCATTTCTTTTCGCGTCTTAAACCTTATTTTTTACGGCTCATCACAAATTTATTGCGTCTTGAACAAAAATGACCAAAAATCAAATATAGTCAAAATTCAACATTAAAACTTGAACAAAGCAAAATAAATTTAGAAGAGAGACTTTTTTGATTGAATAACAATTTGGTAATAAAAAACTTGAAGCGTTTAACTGCCAAAGTTTTTGGCGTTTTTTTGTCAACTGTAGCAGTTTTTATTTTGACTGTCGCAAATGTTTCTGCGGGTGATTTTGAAGTCCGGAAAATTACTAATGATATTTACGTTGTCATTCGTCACGAACCTCCTTCGCTGTGGTTTAACCCGAATACAACTTTTATTATTGGCAAAAAAGATGTAATTGTGATTGATTCAAACATTAGCAGTAATTACACCCGCGAAGTCCTTACCGAATTAAAAAAAATAACCGATAAACCTGTTCGCTACGTCATTAACACCCATTGGCACGAAGACCATATTATCGGCAATCACATTTACAAAGATGCGTTTCCAAACGTCGAATTTATCGGGCATCGAAGCACTTTGAAAGATTTGCCAGAAATCGGCGGGGCGAATCGAAAAGGCTCGATTGAAAATGGAGCAGGTTTTGTTAAAGCACTCAAAAAAGCCATCGAAACTAACAAAGATTTAGCAGGACAAACGATGACCGAAGAAGAAAAACTCGGTTATTCGAGCGACATCAAACTTGTTCAATCATATCTCGACGAATCGCCTAATTTTCAAATAATTTTGCCAACTGTTTTGGTTGACAACAAACTCGAATTAAACGATGGAAAACGAAAAATCGAAGTTCTTTTTCTAGGCAAAGCGCACACCGGCGGAGATTTGGTTGTTCGTTTGCCGAAAGAAAATATTGTTATCAGCGGAGATCTGACCGTTTTCCCGATTCCATTGATTGGCTCGACTTCTTATCCGCTTGAATACGGCGCAACGCTCGAAAATTTGCGGAAATTAAAAGCCAAAACTATCATTCCAAGCCACGGAAATGTAATGCACGATGATTCTTATATTCGCTTGATGATTCGGCTTTTAGCTTCGATCAAATCGCAATGCGAAGCCTCATTTGCAAAAGGCGAAACGCTCGAACAAATGCAGAAAAGTGTCAATTTAGAAGAGTTTAGAAAACTATTTGCCGGCGATTCACAACATAAAAGTTTTATTTTCCAAAATTATGTTTTTCTTCCGGCAACGGCTGCCGCTTTCAAACAATTGACGGAAATTAAGAAGTAAAGATTTACCGGAGTTGAGTGAATTTAGAGAGGAATAAATGAAAAACAAAATCAATCGCCGCACTTTTGCCATTCAAAGTGGTGCTTCAATTTTGGGTTTATCAGCATTAAACGTTTTTGCATCTGTTTCTGCTAGATATTCTTCTCCTTTGTCCAAAGAATTTCTTGAGGAACTACCCAAAATGATGGAGTTAGCAAATGTTCCGGGACTAGCAGCGGCAGTAGTTGAAAATGGGAAGGTCAGTTGGAGTGGCGAATTTGGGGTAAAAAATGCAGATACCAAAGAGCCGATTACCGCTGAAACCGTCTTTCCCGTTGGTTCTTTGGGTAAACCCGTTTTTGCTTATGCTGTGCTTCTTCTTAAAGATGAAGGTTTACTTGATCTTGACCGTCCGCTGATTGATTACTTACCGATTGATTATGTTCCAAATGAGCCTCGCGCCAGGAAAATTACGGCACGGCAGGTTTTGAGTCATTCTTCGGGGCTGCAAAACTGGCGGTTTCAGACAAATCAGCAGTTACAACTTGCTTTTAATCCGGGCGAAAAGTTTTCTTATTCGGGCGAGGGTATTTATTATTTGCAGCGCGTCGTTGAAAAAATTACGGGTAAAGGCTTTGAGCAATTTATACGCGAAAAAGTTTTTGAGCCGTTTGGAATGAAACACAGCAGCTATTTCTGGCTCCCTGAATACGAGAAAAAACTGGTCACAAGCCATAATCGGGAGGGACAAACTGCACCATATTTAAGCACGCCTCAAATCCCTAAAATGCTTGAATTGGCAACAAAATGGAACAAGCCGGTTGAGACCTGGACTTACGAAGATGTTGAGCGTGCTTTTCCTTTAGTTGAAACCAGAGTTCCGGCACTACCTACTTTTTTTAGCATCAATGCTGCCGGAACTTTACAGCTTACAGTAAAGGATTACGCACAAATTCTAATACGAATGTTGGACAAATCCAGCCGCGATAAATTCAGCCTCAAGGATGAAACTCTCAAAGAAATGCTGACGACCCAAAGTAGGATCAATAGCGCACTTTCATGGGGGTTGGGGATTGGATTGGAAACTAACAAAGATGGTTCTTACTTCTGGCATTGGGGCGAAGGCGTAAATTACAGAACTTTTGTAATAGGAAACCGCCTAAAAAATTGGGGAATAATAGTTTTTACCAACTCCCGGAATGGTCAAAGGATTTGCGAAAGGATCATAACAGCAGCGGCAAAAAAAGATTTTGCTTCATTTTTGTGGGTCTAAGGAACGGAAATAAAAATTAAAAAGAAAAATTAAAATAATTATGATGAAAAAATATTCAATACTTCCAGCCATCGCACTCATTTGTTTATTGAGCGCAGTCAGTTTTGCCAAAATAATCGAATTTGGCACATCGGTAATTCCCGAAACGCCACCCGCACCGATATTTACCGATGCTGAACGACAAACGGAACTCGCCGCCCGCCGTGAAAAAGTTTTTGCCGCGATGAAAGATAACAGCATTTTGATAATGTTCAGCGCAGAACCGCGCCTTTATACCAACGATGTGGATTACGTCTATCGTCAGGAAAACAACCTCTATTATTTGACGGCTCTCAATCAAAAAAATATCACGCTGGTTTTAATCAAAAACGGTAGTCAGTTAAGTGAAGTTTTATTTGTTCCGAAACGCGATCCGCAAAGAGAAACCTGGAACGGACATATGTATTCAAAAGAGGAAGTTCTCGGTCTTTCGGGCATTAAAACGATTGTAGATTCGGCGGAATGGAACGGTTTTCTGACAGCAATTAAAGAAAAGAAAGCATTTAGCACCAAAGATAACAGTTTTTCTTTGAATCTTTCGGCAGAAAATTTATTTCTCTTAACTCCGCAAAGGGATTTTGAACTGAGTGATTTGCGTGAGAATCGAAAAGAGTGGGAAACCGCTAATCAATTTGCCAAAGTTTCAACCGATGAAAAAACTCGTCAAATCAAATATGAACCGACTCTCGGCTATAATGTGCAAAGTGCTACTCCGATTTTTTCTGCTTTGCGTTTAGTTAAATCTCCCTACGAAATCAAGTTAATGCAACACGCGGTTGATATTTCGACCGAAGCTCATTTGCGGGCGATGGCGACCGTTGGTAAAGCCAAAAACGAATACGAAACCCAAGCCGAAATTGAGTATATTTTTCGCAAACGAAACGCAGATTCCTGGGGCTATCCGTCAATTGTCGGCTGCGGTCCGAACGCTACGACTTTGCATTACGAAGAAGCACAATCTCCGGTCAAACCGGGCGATGTAATGCTGATTGATGCAGCTGCCGAATATCAGCATTACACTGCCGACATTACCCGCACCTTTCCGGTCAACGGCAAATTTTCTAAAGAGCAAGCCGAACTTTACCGCATCGTGTATGACGCGCAGGAATCCGCCGCCGCCCAGATGAAACCCGGCAACAGATTTGGCGATCCAAACACGGCATCCCGCAAAACTATCGAAGAAGGTTTGGTCAAACTCGGTCTAATTACTGCGGTTGGAGCCTTTATCCCCGGAACGGAACGCGAAGTTCCCGATGGAAACGGCGGCAAAAGAATCGTCGGCACGCCGCAATCTTTTCTGTGGTATATGCACGGTTTAGGACATTGGATCGGGATGAATGTTCACGATGTCGGCGGCGGCGCAGTCGTTTTCAAACCCGGAATGATGATGACCAACGAACCCGGAATTTACATCCGCGAAGATGCGCTCGACTATTTTGATCTGTCAAAACCCGAAGTCAAAGCCTTTGTCGAAAAGATCCGTCCCGCCTTTGAAAAATACAAAAATATCGGCGTTCGGATCGAAGACGATATGCTGATTACCGAAACGGGCGTGGAATGGATGTCAAAAGCCCTGCCCCGCAAATTGGAAGATGTCGAGGCATTTATGGCAAAAGCCAAAAAAGAATTTCAGTAGCTATAACTCTGCTGTTTTTAAGAAACTATTTGAAAACTCGGAAATTGTCCCCAACGGGGACGAACATAATAGCGTAGGGTGAAACCCTACGAGTGCATAAAAAATCTGTTCCGACGCTGTAAGTGTCGAACAATCAACATTTGTGTTCGTCTCCTTCAGAGACGGATTGGCTTTTTGAATTAACGTAGGGTTTCACTACGCTATTTTATTCGTCTCTTTCAGAGACAAAAAGCCAAAATCCCGAATTCTCGAACTACTTCTAAGTTATGAATGAAACTGTCGAAAATCTCAAAAAATTGTTGGAAAAAGGCGAGGCGTATTTTCAAACCGCTTTGCCGGAAGAAATTGAGAAAAAATCTGATGGGAAATGGTCGAAAAAAGAAATTCTCGGACATTTGATTGATTCGGGAATCAATAACTTACAGCGATTTACCGAGATCGAATTCAAACCGAAACCGTTTCCGATCAGAAAATATATGCAGAACGAATTGATCATCGCCAATGATTATCAAAACGCTGATTTGGGTGAACTGCTGAATTTTTGGAAGGCATTAAATTATCGAATCGAAAAAGTAATGGCAAGGCAAACTGCGGAATCTTTGGGCTCTGAAATTTTGATCAATGGCACGCAAATCGAGACTTTGGAGTTTTTGTTGAAGGATTATGTCAAACATTTAGAGCATCATCTTTCGCAAATTTTCAGCTAATCAATTTTTTTATGAAAAGAAAATGGATTCAAAAATGCGATGTTGACCAACATAATCTGCCGATTCC
>DAORIL010000463.1:0-5616 GCA_035438525.1 Pyrinomonadaceae bacterium | reverse complement strand
GAAGTGGTTTAACACGGCTGCATTTGCTCAGAACCCGCTAATTACCGGTGTTCCAACGGATGGCACCTCGCCGCGAAATTTCCTTTATGGACCTGGTTATCATGTGGTCGATTTGGCAATTTCGCGGGATTTCAAATTTGGTGAACGCTATAAACTTCGTTTGCGTGGAGAAGGCACCAATGTCTTTAACCTTGTGAATCTGGGACAACCCAACGCGACAGTTCCAGCAACTACTTCTTCAACTTTCGGAACAATTAGTGATGGCGGGGCGATGCGGATCCTACAGTTTGGCGCACGATTAACATTCTAAACTATGAGGGTCGAGGTTCATTAGTTGAAAGTTTAGGAAATTCAGTAAGTTAGGGAATTTTGGGAAGCAAGTTTTTATCTTCTCCAACTTCCTTAACTTTCTGAACCTCTCTAAACTTCGGTGTATTTTCTAACAAGTAATTTCTCTTATTTTTCAGATTCCGCAAAAAATTTATGATTAGTGAAGTAGCAAAAATTGAAGCATTAGTTACAGACTGGAATACGATTCCGGTTGAGAAAATAGCAGAAGGAATTGAACGTCAGATGGTTGTCGGGCAAATTCTGATGCTCTGCCGACTCAAATTTGATCCGTTTGTTGTCACTCCCGCACACAGTCATCCACATGAACAAATGACACTTGTTTTGCAAGGTAAAGCCAAATTTATCGTAGGTGATGAGGAAAAGATTGTCTCTGCCGGAGATGTTTTACAGTTTCCTTCTGACCAATGGCACGGAGCAACAATGCTCGACGAAGAAGTAGTATTATTAGATATTTTTTCGCCGATTCGGGAGGACTTCCTGAAATAATTTAAGGTCATAAGTGGGTTAGAAAGTTTTCCTTAATATTTTATAGAGTTAATAAGATGAGAATTTTGTTTCGCTAATTGAAGCAAAGTTCTCATTGAATCACATTATTGCTACATATTTTTGAGAAAATGTGTAGCAAAATTCCTTTTTTGGAAAAAAATCCCTGCCTTTTTTACCTCATCTGCAAAAGTTTCCAATCTAAAAAATACTTTCGGGGTCTAATGCTCCCCAATTCACCCTAAATTTTCTCATTATTTGTTCAATAATGATAGATTTTTAATTTTTGTTTGGTGTGGAACATGGATTGCTTGTCAATTACTGTGGATTTGGGAGCAACCGAGTGCCGCTGCCTTTCTTTATTTAGCTATTTCTATGAAATGGATTAACCATTTAAACCAAACAAGCGGGTTTGATAAGTGGACCTTGAACAATTAAAAATGGTGAAATTTACTTAATTGTAGACCGAATTCCGGTAAGTTGAAGACATGTCTTATGCAGTTTCCTTATAAAGACAATGATGGAGAATCGATAATGTTAAATATTTTGTTTGTCGATGATGAGCCAAATATTCTAGATGGATTACAGAGAATGTTGCGATCAATGCGGCGCGAATGGCAAATGTCTTTTGCTGATAGTGGTGTTGAAGCCTTGAAAATACTTGAACATAATAACTTTGATGTCATAGTTTCAGACATGAAAATGCCAGGGATGGATGGTTCTCAACTTTTAAGGGAGGTGGAGAATCGATTTCCGCAAATTGTTCGAATTATTCTATCGGGTTATTCGGAAAAAGCCTTGATTTTAACCTCCGTTGGGACAGCGCATCAATATCTTTCCAAACCTTGCGATTCCGAGCTGCTCAAATCGGTGGTTAAAAGGGCATGCAATTTACGCAGTTTATTAGATGATGAGAGTCTTCGGCGAATTGTTTCAAAAATGCAATCAGTGCCAAGCATTCCAACCCTGTATCTTGAACTCCTTGAACAACTTAAATTAGATGAACCCGACATTGGGAAAATTGCAACAGTTGTAAGAAAGGATCCCGGAATGACTGTTAAAGTATTACAATTAGTCAACTCAGCATTTTTTGGACTGAGGCGAAATATTTCCGATGCAAATGAAGCAATCCAATTTTTAGGTCTGGAAACAATTTCCGCTTTGGCTTTAGGGGTTGGAATTTTTTCTCAATTTGAATCTAAAATAAATCCGGAGTTGTTAGGACAATTTTGGCAGGACAGTATCGCAATTAGTAATCTTGCCCGACAAATTGCCATTGAGGAAAACCCGGTAATGGCAAATGACGCTTTTACCGTGGGATTGGTCCACAATATCGGAAAAATTGTTTTAGCTGTAAATATGCCGCAAGATTTTGTAAAACAACAACGGTTGAATGATGAAACTCTCACATTACAAAAATTACAAAATAAAATTCAAACCAAACCGGGATTCGAAAAAGAAGTTTTTGAAACGACCTATTCGCAAGTTGGCGCCTATTTACTTGGATTATGGGGATTGCCCAGGCAAATTGTTGAAGGAGTTGCTTTTCACCAATCGCCGAATAAATCCAGTGATTTATCATTTTCTCCATTGACGGCGGTTTATTTGGCAAATTACTTTTATCATGTTTCAAAGTCTGAAAATATGGGACAAAATGAATTGGAACTTGACCATAAATATATAGAAAAACTTGGGTTAACGGATAAAATTGAAATTTGGTATGAAAAATTTGTGAGAAACAATTAGCCTTTCAGTTTAAACCTTACTACTTTTAAAAATTAATTATAACTTTTCCTGATCTTGATAAGTTGGGCGAAATCTTTTCAGTCAATTGTGAAGATTTTTTACAATTAATACCACACAGCAAAAACTCACTTTTATTTAAACTATTGTAAATATTGAAGTTCTTGCTGTCCCTCAAGTTGGCATAGCTTTTGTAATACTTATTGGCGTGAGCTTGGTTAAAAAGCTAATAAATAGAACAAGGAAAGAGGAAAATAAAATGAAAAGATTTTTGAAAGGAAAAAATATTGTAATCGGAATCATAACTTTAGTAATCGGTGTTGCGGCAGTAATCGGAATCGCCCGTGTCTGGAGTTTGCAAACAACGACAATTAACGGAAATGTCGTCTCATTTATCATAAATCCTGAAGGAAAAGTTGACGGTGTAATTCTGGATTCTGGGGATCAGGTAAATTTTGGCACACAAACTGGCGGAAATCGTTCGGAGACAGCGCGAAAACTCGAAATAAATCGCCGTTTACTTTATGACAAAATTAAGGAAAACAACATAAGTGATTGATAAATTTATAAAATTTGATTATTGAGTTTTTATAAATAATTGATCAGATTAGTTTGCCTTCCATTGGTTAACATTGTCTAACTTTGGATTTGAGAAAATATTTAATCACTTTACAGTTTAAAATAATTACTAAGTTAAAACCGAAAATATCCGTGTCAGATTTATTAACAATATTGCTCATTAATTCAGTTGATCACTGAAGATTTTATCCAGATATAAAGTCTTTATGGATAAATTAGAAAGTAATTAAAGCGTTCTAAAATCGTTTAATTAGTGATATTCAGGTATTCGGAGTTGATGGGTTTTGGTTCATTTGATTCAATTTTTTCTATCAGTTTCAAAAAGCGATTTCGGGCTACTGTAGCGTTGTTTAAATCTTTTGCGCATAATAATTCTTTAAGCTCATCGGCAGGAACTGGTTTACTGCACAAGTAACCTTGCCATTGATCACATCGGAGGAGTTTTAAAAATCGAAGTTGTTCATCTGTTTCGACGCCCTCAGCAATAACTTTTAACCCCAAATTATGAGCAAGGCTAATTATCGTCATGACCAACGAGGCATCGTCGGGATCGATGGTCATATCTTTGATAAATGATTTGTCAATTTTCAGAATATCGACCGGAAGTCTTTTCAAATACCCAAGTGAAGAATAACCGGTTCCGAAATCATCAATTGAAATTTTTATCCCCATTTTCTTTAATTGATTCATTATGTTTCCGGCATAACCTACATTTTTCATTACGGCACTTTCGGTCAATTCAAATTCAAGCGAAGCCGGATCCATTCCGGTCTCATCAATAATTTTCGCAATTCTTGCTAATAAATCCGTTTGTTGAAACTGAAATGCGGAAAGGTTAACTGAAACGGTCAGATAGGGAAATCCCTCTTCATGCCAAATCTTGATCTGCCTGCAAGCATTCCGCAAAACTAATTCGCCGAGCGGAACGATTAATCCGGTTTCTTCAGCCAGTGGAATAAATTCGTCTGGCGAAAAAATCCCCAGTGTTGGATGTTGCCATCGAATAAGTGCTTCCATACCAACAATTTCCTGAGTTTTGACGCAAACTTTTGGTTGATAATACACTTCAAACTCATCCCGCTCGACCGCGCCGCGAAGATTGTTCTCCATCGCCAACCGAACCAGGGCGAAGGTATTCATATCAGTCGTATAAAATTGATAATTATTTAACCCGTGTTCTTTTGATCTTGAAAGGGCAGCGCGGGCATTTTTTAGAATTACCTGTGAATCTTTTCCGTCAGTGGGAAAAAGGCAAATACCGATACTAAAGGTAATGAATATCTCCTCATTTTCAATTACAAAAGGTTTTTCAATTGCTGTTTTAATGTCGTTGGTAAATTCAATCACATCTTCGGTGCTGGTAATTTGGGTTAGCATGATCGCAAATTCGCTGCTGTCGAATTTTGCAATGGTAACTCCGTCAAAACTATGATTTTTGATACGCTCCGCAATCTCCTGCAATAAATGGTCAACTTGTGTTTGTCCGAACGCATCATCAATATCTTTCAACCGATTTACCGAAAGTAAAAGCACTGCCAGATCTTGCTTATTGTAATTAGCCAGCGATAATGCCTGAGCCAACCGATCTTCAAATAGATTTCGGTTTGGCAAATTAGTTAGGACATCATAATTGGATAGAAAATTTAGTTCGTCAGTTCTTTGTTTAACCATCTCTTCAAGGTGGTTTTCGTATTTTCGTTGGTTATTGAGTAACACGTTATGATTGAGGGCTCGTTCGATTGTTAACTCAAATTGACTGAACTCAAATGGTTTCCGGATATAATCAAAGGCTCCTAATCTCTGTGCGTTAATTGCGCTCTCTATATCCTGATTACTGCTGATCATAACAACAACCGTATCGGGAGATAGTTCGAGAATATGCGGAATTAATTCGATTCCGCTCATCCCACCCATTTCAATATCACTTAAAACCAAATTAAATTTCTCTTTTTCGAGAAACCCTATTGCTTCTTCCCCGGAACTGGCTGTTTGACAATCATATTTTGTCGTTAACATCTCAAAGAGCATATTTCTGATCACAGTTTGATCATCAACGATCAAAATACGTGCTCTAAGTTTTTCTGAATTATTATTCATAAATAATTTTCCCCTTAATCATGAGTTGTCAGCGTTTGAAACCTTATTTATAAATATTCAGTCGATAAGCCGGTGAGCAAATTCAAAGTTAGTTCCGGAGGTTTAGTTACAGACTTGATATGTAAAAAATGTTTGGTGCAAAACACTTAATTGTCATTTTATTGACACCTAATGATTTCAATTTGGCTTTTACCGCTGGAAAGATCGGAAAATCCAAGATTTTATCTTTGCAATTGAGGTTCCAAAGAAAACTGCGGGTTAAATCAATACCAAATCTTTGCAGTTATGAAATGTAATTTGGATCTTTAAAGGGTTCGGATCAAATTTAAGTTATGATTCATAATAGGCATAACTCTAATGATC
>DAORIL010000462.1:0-5618 GCA_035438525.1 Pyrinomonadaceae bacterium | reverse complement strand
GAGATTAAAATGGCAAAGAAGAAGATAGAAGAAACAACAGTTGAAGAAACTCAAGCCGAGGCAACCGCAGAAGTTACTGAAGAAACAGTAGAAACTCAAGCTACGGAAGCGGTTGAAGAAGTTGCAGTTACTGAAGAAAAGCCAAAGAGAGCTAAAAAAGCCGAAACCGAAGAAGCTCAAGCCGAAACAGTTGAAGCCAAAAGCGATGCTTCACGCGGGAATCGCGCTCAAAGAGTTGGTGTAGTTACTTCAGACAAAATGATGAAAACGGTAGTTGTCCGGGTTGATCGTTTGATTAAACATCCAAAATATCGTCGTTATGTTCGTCGTAAAAAGCAATTTATGGCTCATGATGAACTCGGAGCCGGAATCGGTGATAAGGTTAAAATTGTTGAAACCAGACCACTCTCCGCCCGCAAACGTTGGCGTGTAGTTGAAATTGTGCAAAAAGCAGCGAAATAGTTTGAAAGTTTAGAAGGTTTAGAAAGTTTAGGAAAGAAAAAAAACTTCCCAAACTTCCCAAACTTCCCAAACTTCCCAAACTCTTAAACGGAGTAAAAGTTATGATTCAGATGCAGACCTCTTTAGTGGTCGCAGATAATTCAGGTGCAAAACGAGCCGAAATGATTAATTCAATCGGTGGCTCAACTGGAACCACGGCTTCAATCGGAGACAAAATAAAAGTAACTGTCAAAGAAGCCTCGCCGGATGGCACAGCCAAAAAAGGTAAAGTTTACAGCGCAGTAATTGTCAGAACTCGTAAAGAAGTTCGACGCAAAGACGGAACATATATTCGATTTGATGATAATGCTGCCGTCTTGATCAAAGATGATGGTTCACCGATCGGGACTCGTGTATTTGGTCCAGTTGCTCGTGAACTGCGCGATAAAAACTTTATGAAAATCGTCTCCCTTGCACCGGAGGTAATTTAAGCAATGAAAGAAGTTAAAAAAGGAACAATTAGAGTCGGTATCAAAAAAGGCGATATGGTTGTATTCATTGCTGGAAAGGAATATGCCCGCTACGATAGCAATGGAAAACGTAATCCATATCGTGGTCAGGTAATTGCAGTCGATCCGCGCAATGGGAAAGTCAAGGTGGAGGGTGCAATGATAATTAAAAAGCATCGCAAAGCCGTTCCGCAAATGAATATCGAAGGTGGAATCATCCAAAAAGAAGCTTGGGTTGATATTTCAAATGTTGCTTTGATTGACCCTGAATCAGGTAAACCAACTCGCATTCGTTACGAAATGAAAGATGGTAAAAAGGTTCGGGTTGCAGTCAAAAGCGGAAAAGTTATTGGTGAGTCTGTCAAGAAAACTGAGAAGAAAGCAAAGAAGACAGACGAAGAATAGTTAGATTTTAAGTTTGGTAATGCTGAAAATTTTTAATTTTTGAGCTGGTCCCAACAATATAAAATAATGGCAAGATTAAAAGAAAAATACCGTAAAGAAATTGCACCGGCACTCGCCAAAGATTTCGGGATTGAAAACCCGATGGCGATTCCGAAAATTACCAAGGTCGTAGTTAATATGGGACTCGGCGAAGCCATCGGCAACGCTAAAATCCTGGATGCGGCTGTTGAAGAATTGAAATCAATCGCCGGACAAAAACCGGTGATTACCAAAGCAAAAAAATCAATCGCTTCTTTCAAACTTCGTCAGGGAATGAACATTGGAACGATGGTAACTCTCCGCGGGGACAGAATGTATGAGTTTCTCGACAGATTGATTTCGGTTGCTTTACCACGTGTGCGCGACTTTCGCGGCGTTTCCGGCAAAGCTTTTGACGGACGCGGAAATTACACCCTGGGAATTCGGGAACAATTGATTTTTCCTGAAATTGATTTTAACAAAGTTGATAAAAGTCGTGGGATGAACATTTCAATTGTTACCACCGCTGAGAATGATGAGCAGGCACGTGCGCTTTTGAAAGCACTCGGAATGCCTTTTAGACAATAATTTTATGGCTAAAATCAGTAAAATCGTTAAAAACGAAAAACGCCAAGCAATGGTTACAAAATTTGCAGCAAGACGGGCAGAATTGAAAGCAACCATTAATAATCCTAAATCTTCAATTGAAGAAGTTGATGAGGCGATTGCTAAATTACAAAAACAACCACGTAATGCCAGCAAATCACGAGTCCGCAACCGTTGTTCACAAACAGGTCGTCCCCGTGGCTTTCTGCGTAAGTTCGGAATTTCCCGAGTTGCTTTAAGAGATTTAGCACTCAGAGGTCAAATCCCGGGTGTGGTTAAATCAAGCTGGTAAATGGTTTTATATTCAGTAGTCAGTTTTAGTAACTGAAACCTGAACTATTTTTTGGAGTAAATAAAGATGACAGATCCGATTGCCGATATGCTAACCCGAATCCGAAATGCGATTGCCGCAAAACATTCGCGGGTTGACGTGCCGGGTTCAAAATTAAAATCAGAAATTGCAAGAATTCTGAAAGAAGAAGGTTATATTAATAACTATGTGACCAAAGGTGAAGGTGTAAAATATTCAATTCGCATCTTCCTGCGTTACGATGCCAAGGGAGCATCTTCCATTACACATTTGGAAAGGGTTTCCAAACCGGGCAGACGTGTTTATGTTGGCGCATCCGAGATTCCAAAGGTTCTCGGCGGTTACGGAGTAAATATTGTTTCCACCTCAAAAGGTTTGATGAGTGGAAAGAAAGCTCGCCATGAAAATATGGGCGGCGAAATATTAGCACAAATTTATTAATTGGTGAAAAGTGAAAAGTGAAAAGTGAAAATTAAATATTGTCACTCATCACTCATCGCTTAACACTCATCACTAGAGGAAATTATGTCTCGTGTTGGAAAGAAACCGATAACGATACCATCGGGCGTAGAAGTAAAAATTAACGACAGCGAATTGGAAGTCAAAGGACCAAAAGGAACTTTAACGACTCCGATTCCAAAGGGTGTAACCTTCAAATTAGAAGATGGGTCGTTGGTTGCAACTCGTGAAAGCGATAATGACGCTGCATTTCACGGACTCGGACGTGCGTTGGCAAATAATGCAATCGTTGGTGTAACTGAAGGCTTTAAAAAGCAAATGGATGTTGTTGGAGTTGGTTACAAAGCTGATGTTCAAGGCAAAAAGATTGTTTTTGCACTGGGATATTCACATCCGATTGAATTCCCATTGCCAGATGGGATTGAAGCATCAGCCGAAAGAGTTACGACCAAAACCACAATAAACCAATATCAATTAACCTTGACGATTTCAGGAATTGATAAACAAAAACTCGGACAAGTTTGCGCCGAACTGAACCGCTTGCGTAAGCCGGATGCTTACAAAGGTAAGGGAATTCGATACGCAGATAAGTTATATAAATTGAAACCGGGTAAAACAGGTAAATAAGTATTGAAGTTTAGAAAGTTTAGGAAGTTTAGGAAGTTTATTTTTCTTTCCAAACTTTCTGAACTTCTCAAACTTCCCGAACTAACAAAGATATGGCAAACAAAAGCAGAGCAGAAATTCGTCGTGCCGTCCATAGCCGAATCCGTAAGAAAGTTCACGGAACCGCAGATAATCCGCGTTTGGCAATTTTCCGAAGTGTAAATCACATTTATGCACAGGTAATTGACGATGATAACGGAAAAACCTTGGCAAGTGCTTCGACGACTGAAGGAAGTTTGAAAGGTAAATCCGGCGGTAATATCGAAGCCGCTACCAGAATTGGCAAGGCAATTGCCGAAAGAGCGATTGCAGCAGGGGTTTCACAAGTTATTTATGACCGTGGCGGTTACGTTTATCACGGTCGAGTCAAGGCGTTGATTGAGGCAACCCGCGAAGCCGGATTAAACAAAACGGAAGCAAAAGTAGAAAGTAATGAAAACTAACACACAACGTATTTCAGCAAACGGTTTGATTTTGAAAGACCAACTGATTTCGGTCAACCGCGTCACCAAAGTTGTAAAGGGTGGTAAGAATATGTCTTTTGCCGCATTGGTGGTCGTTGGGGATGAAGCCGGGCATGTTGGATTTGGCACGGGGAAAGCTCGTGAAGTTCCCACCGCAATCAAGAAAGCTGTTGAAGCTGCGAAGAAAAATTTGATTCGCGTTCCCTTGATTGAAGGAACTTTGCCACATCCGATTATTGGTAAATATGGCGCGGGTCGCGTTTTACTCAAACCAGCCGAAGAAGGAACCGGGGTAATTGCCGGAGGTGCAGTTCGGGCAGTGTTACAGGCACTCGGAGTTCATAACATCAGAACCAAGGTTTTAGGTTCAAACAATCCTCATAACGTTGTTCGCGCAACCTTTGATGGCTTGTTAAGTATGAAAGATCCGATTGAAGTGGCACGTTTGCGCGGAAAACAAGTCGAAGAACTGTTATAATTTTAGATTTTAGATTGCCGATTATAGGTTTTGTCAGTGACTCTTAGCTGAGTAATTGAAAGAATCAAAAATCAAAAATCAAAATCAAAAATCAAAAAAAATGGCAAAGAAAAAAGAAGAAACAAAAAGCGAAACAATCAAGATTCAATATTATCGAAGTTCGATTGGCTACGCTCAAAAGCAAAAAGATATTGTTAAGAGTCTTGGAATTACCAAACTTAACCAAACGGTGGAAAAACCAGATAATGCAGCTATGCGCGGCGTTGTTGCTAAAATTCCCCACCTTTTGAGAATCGTTGAATAATATTGGAAAATGTTTAATGGTTAATTGTTATTTGGTTTCAGTAATAATGACTGCAACTAACAATTAACCATTATCAATTAACAATTTGAGGATAAAATGGCACTAGGTTTAAACAATTTAAGTCCTGCAAAAGGAAGCACACATAAAAAGAAGAGAGTTGGACGCGGACCGGGCTCCGGTTTAGGTAAAACTGCCGGACGCGGTAACAAAGGACAAAAATCACGTTCAGGTTATTCGAGCAAATCAGGTTTTGAAGGTGGTCAAATGCCTTTGCAACGCCGTTTGCCAAAACGCGGATTTACCAATAAATTCAAAAAACAATGGTTAGAAATAAGTTTGGCAACTATTGAGGCAAATTTTAATGCAGGTGACGAAGTCAATCCTGAAATTTTGCACTCAAGAGGTTTAATCCGAAAAGCCAAACACGATTTAGTAGTGTTGGGGAACGGTGAAATTTCAAAAGCTTTGAAAATTTCTGCTCATCGTTTTACCCAAACTGCTAAAGATAAAATTGAAAAAGTCGGTGGAACCGCCGATGCCATTGTTAAATCTGCACAAAGTGAGTAATCTAAATAGCATTTAGCAAATTGGATTGTTTTATTTTCAATCAACATTTTTGCTAAGTGCTATCTTTTCGTTTTTTGAGGAATAATATGGAAAAGTTTTTTGCCGCCCTTCAAAATATGTTCAAAATTGCGGAGTTAAGAAGTCGCATCTTCTTTACTTTAGCAATGATTTGTATTTATCGGCTTGGCGCACATATCACTGCTCCTGGAGTAAATAAAGTCCAATTAGAAAAAGTTTGGAGCGAAGTCAGCGGAACTCTTTTGGGAGTTTTAGACCTTTTTTCGGGCGGGAACTTTCGCACTATCTCGGTATTTGCACTTGGGGTAACTCCTTATATTACGGCGTCAATTATTATCCAGTTGATGACGGTTTTATATCTTCCTTTGAAAAA
>DAORIL010000461.1:0-5619 GCA_035438525.1 Pyrinomonadaceae bacterium | reverse complement strand
AATGAAGTCCGCGAACTCGCCAATAATGTCGTTTTCAAGTATCACGACGAGATCAAAAATCTTCCCGGCTCGACTAAAGTTCGAGAAATGCTGGTCAAAGATGCCCTGACTTATCTTGATCGGCTTTCACAAAATTCTTTTTCTAATCCAAATTTGCAGCGTGAGCTGGCTCGGGCTTATATGAAAGTCGGCGATGTGCAGGGCGAAGTTTATAATGCCAATACGGGCGATACTGCAGGAGCTATTGAAAGCTACCGCAAAGCTGTTAGTTTGCTTGAGCCAATGCAAAATAGTGAGCTGCAAACTGATATTTCTTATTTAACCGAATTAAATGCTGCCTATCGCGGTTATGGACTTTTACTGATGCGGGCGGCGGATTTGACCGGCGGAGATTTTCTAAAAAAAGCCTTTACTATTTCACAAAAAATATTCGAAGCTGAGCCATCGACCTCTCAGCGCATTGCTTTAATTCGCACTCAAATCGGTGTCGGTGATACTGTTCCAAATGTCACTGGTCACGGAAGCAGAAAAGAAATATATCAACAAGCCTATGCAATGGCGAAAGAATTGTTTCGTGATGAACCTGAAAATGCCGAGGTAATAAAGGTTTTTGCTACAGTTTCGAGTCGGCTTGGTCACATTTTGTCGACGTTAGCAAACGCTTATTTAGATCTGGAAAGAAAAGATAAGGCTCAAAAACTTTTTCAGGAAGCCGAAGATTATCAAAAAAACGCTCTAAATCTTGCCGAAAAACTTGCAGTTTTAAATCCAAACAATTCACTTTATCAGCGCAATTTGATGGTTGCGCGATTAGATTTTAGTGAGTCGGAGGGCGAATTGGGTCAAATCGAATCTGCCCTGAAAACACAATTACAGCTTTATCAAGAAATTAACGAAACAATTCGCTTAGATTCCGCAAATCTGGAATCAAAAGCAGATAAATCTGACATTTGCGACGCTCTCGGAACTACCAATTTCAAACTTGGAAATTATGCGGGATCAATTGGAAAATACATGGAAGGAATTAGTTTATTAGAGAAAAATATAGTTGCCGATAAAAGCAATCTTGAATTAGAAGGAAGAAGATTCAAAATCGCCCAACATTTTGCGGATTCGCTTTTGGCTAAAGGAGAAGCAGAAAGCGCAATTAGGGAATATGAAACAGCCTATCAACGAATTGAAAATGCGCGAAAGAACAAGGAATCTTTAATTCCATGGCATTGTGTAATAAATGAAAAAGTTGGTGATGCTTACGTTTATTTGGCTGGCAAAACGAATATTGCAAAAGAAAAAAAGATGCAGTTTCTGAAT
The DNA here is from genome assembly GCA_035438525.1 of Pyrinomonadaceae bacterium. Lineage (GTDB taxonomy): Bacteria > Acidobacteriota > Blastocatellia > Pyrinomonadales > Pyrinomonadaceae > JAIBCC01. The sequence goes on along the minus strand of DAORIL010000461.1, from coordinate 4,308 downwards.
TTAGCCAAGGATGAATTCGAAAAAGCTCTCAAAGCTAAAGAATTGCCAATCTTACCCCCAACCCTTTTTGGTGAAAATAGGGAACGCCTTGAAAATATTGCAGCAAAGCTATCACAAACTCAGGAGCAACTAAAAAATTTAAATCCGAAATGATCTCTAAATTGAAAATTTCAATAAAATTGATCTCACAAATAATCCCAATTTTCCTATCCAAAATTTTGCGAAATTCAATTTCTTTATTACAAATACAACCTCTTTATACCCCAAATCGTCTAATGACTATACGATATTGTTTTATCCTTCGTATTCATAGCTTTATTTTTTATAAAAAAACTCAGTTTCCCGCTAATAAAACAGCGTGGCACAATCATTGCTAGAATCTTTGCGGATGCAAAAATACATCCGTAAAGACGGAGGTCAGTATGAAAAATTATCGAGGTTTGACCAAAATCTTTACCGTTCTTTCAATCTTTTTATTTTTGGGTTTAATTATTGCCAAAGCTCAACCAAGCATCTATACCCTGCCAATTGGAACAAAAATTCGGGTCCGGATGGATAATGAAATAAATTCCAAAGTTTCAGGAGTAAATGACACTTTTACGGCAACCGTTTCACATCCGGTTTTTATTCGAAATGTTGAAATAATTCCGATTGGAACCATAGTTGAAGGGAGAATACTTGAAGCAAAAGCAGCAGCTTCGGGTAAAGTCAACGGTTTTTTAGATGTAAAATTTGAGTCTTATCAATTGCCTAAAGATTCAAAACGTCCGTTTGATGCCAGTTTAGTAAACCAAAATTTGTTGGAAAACAAGTCTTCTGTTTTTACCACTCTTTCAATTTTTGGCGGAACGGCAATTGGTGCAATATTGGGCGGAATTATCGGAAAAGGCAAAGGAGCGGCAATCGGCGCGGGTGCTGGTGCTGGCGTGGGAACCGCCATCGCGTTGTTGAAAAAAGGCAAAGAAGCCCGAATTAAAGCCAATCAAGAGTTTGAAATTCGCCTGGACAAAGAAGTTACTGTTCCGGCGAAAGATTTTTGAGATATTAAGTAAAGTTTTGGTCGTTGACGAGAAATTATCTGCGACCAATTTAGAAAGTCCGTTGCGAAGGGGAGAGCGCAGCGGATTTTTTTTATTTTACCCACAATTCGAGAGAAAAGAACTAACCACAAAAGGCACAAAAAAAACAAAAAGAATATTTTTTTCTCTTTTTTTGTGAATCTTGTGCTCTTTTGGCTAATATTTCTTCACCTTTTCGATGCTCTCGCTTTTGCCACCATTTCCTTAATTTCCTTGACTAAAGTCGGTGCGTGAAAAGGAATACCGTCTTTAATCGTCCATTCAACTCCGCCAGTTTTATAAACTTTGCCATCGCGGATTTCTTCGATTCCGGTTGGATACAAAACTTTGAAATTTTCCAATGGGTTTCCGTTTACCACAACCAAATCAGCTTTGAACCCGACGCGAACCCGCCCAATTTTGTCATCCTGTCCAAGAATTTCGGCATTGTTTGAAGTAACGTGTTGAATTACTTTTAATGGATGAAAACCTGCTTCCTGATGCAGTTCTAATTCACGAATCAATCCAAATCCATACATTTGATAAATAAATCCTGCATCTTCGCCCGCACCAATTAATCCGCCGCGCCGTTCAAACTCCAAAACTGCTTTCATCCAGATCCGATAATTTTCTTTCCAAAAAGCTTCGTCTGTCGAAGTCCAGCCAATAAAATATGAGCCGTGATTGGATGGATTCGGCTTAAAATATTCTTCCAGAACAGGATGCAGAAAGTCGGCAAAAGCAGGATTTGATTGTGCTCTTTGTAAATCGCGGGAGGCTTCGTAAATATCCAGTGTCGGATCCCAGGCGACTTTTGCCTCGATCATCCCGTCAAAAACCTTCATCAATTTATCCCAATTTGCCTCGCGCCAGAGTCTTCCCGCAAAACGAAAACGGTCAACTTCATTATTGTAATTGTAGCTTGATGGAAAATTTTGTCTGCCTGAATCGATAGCTGCATCAGGAATTCCATACCAATGCTCGATGCTGGTGGTGCCAAATTTTATATCGTCCCATGTGTTCGTTTCTTCAACCCCGGTATGATGGGCAACGCGCATTCCGAGTTTGTGAGCCTCGTCCATCATTGCTTCCATAATGTCGCGGTCAACTCCGAAAAGTTTGATTCCGTCAAACCCCATCTGTTTCAATTCCCGAACTTTCGGACGAGCTTCTTCGAGAGTTTTTACTCCTAAAAACATCCCATACGCAAAAATCCGAGGCGCGGCAAGTTCATTTTTCGCACTTTTTTCTTTCCATTCCAGAGTTTTTTTGGTTGCTCCAACATCACGGACAGTTGTAATCCCGCAAACCAGCCACATTTTGGTGCAGTATTCAACAGGCTGCGGAGTTCCACCGCGTTCATCCTGCGTGTGCCCGTGGAGATTTATCAATCCGGGCATCACATATTTTCCAGTTGCATCAATTTCAACCTCGCCTTTTTCAGGACGTTTGGCAGTTCCCTCTTTAACCGCAACTGGATCGAGCGAAGCGATTTCGGAAATCATATCGTTTGTAACAACAATATCATAAGGTCCCGAAGCAGGTTTTCCACTCCCGTCAATCAGCATTGCATTACGAATGACCAAACGGTTATAACGCTTTGGAACAATATTTGAAGTTTGGGAAAAAGAAGTTAAAACAAAACTGAGCAGAATCAGAATTGGAACAGAGTGCACAAATCTTTTGGACATAAATTTTTCGGATGTTTTTGAATTGGAAAAGCAATCACGGGCAATTTAGCATTAAAGAATTGGTAAGGCAAGCAAATTTACCTTACCTTTTGCCGTTTTCTTCCAACTATGACAAAATATCTTTTTATATTACATACACTTATTTTGAGAGGATTAAATAATGGCTGGTAGAAATAAAATTACAGTTGTCGGTGCGGGAAATATCGGAGGAACCGCTGCCCACTGGATAGCAAGTAAAGAGTTAGCCGATGTGGTTTTGGTTGATATTGTCGAAGGAACTCCGCAAGGAAAATGTTTGGATTTGGCACAAGCCGCTCCAATTGACGGTTTTGATGTAAAACTTGTTGGTGCAAATGGCTACGAAGAAACTGCAAATTCTGACGTAGTAATCATCACCGCAGGTTTGGCCCGAAAACCCGGAATGAGCCGCGACGATCTTTTGAAAACAAACGCTGACATCGTTGGCGGCGTGACAGAACAAGTTGCAAAATATTCGCCAAATGCTTTTATTATCGTAGTTTCAAATCCGTTGGACGCAATGGCACAACTTGCTTATGTTCGTTCAGGTTTCCCGAAAAATCGCGTGTTAGGAATGGCAGGAATTTTGGATTCAGCCCGGATGCGCTGTTTTGTCGCAGAAGAATTGAATGTTTCAGTCGAAAATGTCAGTTGTTTCGTTCTCGGCGGACACGGCGACACCATGGTTCCGCTTCCCCGCTATTCAACTGTGGCAGGGATTCCGATCACTGAATTGATTGCGCCGGAAAGATTAGCAGAAATTGTCAAACGCACGGCAAACGGCGGCGCAGAAATCGTTGGACTTTTGAAAACGGGTTCTGCTTTCTACGCTCCAAGTTTGGCTGCCGTCGAAATGGCAGAAGCAATTTTGAAAGACAAAAAGAAAATTTTGCCCTGTGCCGTTTATCTCGAAGGCGAATATGGAATTAACAATTTATTCGTCGGCGTTCCCGTCAAATTAGGCAAAAACGGGATTGAACAAATCATCGAAATTTCGTTGACCAACGAAGAACGCGCCGCGCTTCATAAATCTGCCGGAGCTGTTCAGGAATTAATTGATGTATTGGGAATTTAGTTTTTACGGAAATTTTTAATTTTCAGAAGGAAAGTCTTTCGGCTTTCCTTTTTTTGTTGTATAAAAAGACATTAAAATGATTTCAAAAGATTTAATCAAACTTATAAGATCAGAATTTGTTTTAGATTGGTATGGAATTCATGGGGTTTCCCATTGGGCCAGAGTCAGAATAAACGGTCTTAAACTGGCAGAACTTACCGGTGCAAAAGTCAAAATAGTTGAATTATTTGCCTTTCTTCACGATTCAAAAAGAAAGAATGAAAACCGGGATAAAGATCATGGTTTAAGAGCGGCTGAGTTTGCTTATCAAATCAATGATTCCTTTTTATTTTTAGACAAAAAGGATTTGGATTTATTGACTTTTGCCTGCACGCATCATAGTGCAGGCATTTTGGAAGGCGATATAACTGTCCATGTAACCCTGTGGGCGGGCTGGCCGCTGCTCGCCAAGGCGTGGAGGTCACTG
>DAORIL010000460.1:0-5622 GCA_035438525.1 Pyrinomonadaceae bacterium | reverse complement strand
CCGAAAGCGTTGCTGGTAAAAACTAAAACTAAACTTGCGATTATAATTGCGAATAAATTTCTTTTTAACATTTTTATTTTCTCCTTATTTGTTTTTCAAAATTTCCGGCGTATCTCCCACGCACAGACATTCAGACGTAAGTTTTTTTCAAAAAGTCGAAGTATTTTTCACTTTTTTTCAAAAAAAATATCTTGTAAATTATTATGCAAAAAGCGTTTGAGCGTTACGTCTATGGAAGATTTCGAAGAGAAAAAGGAGATTTTACAAAGTTTTAAAAAAACTCGATAAAATGCCAAAAATAATTTTCTTCACTTTTTTTATTTTTTTTTCATCAGCAATTTTAAGGGTTTTCCACAGGCTTTTTGATAGCGGTAAAAATCACCCGAATTTTTAAACTCACAGTCAAAATCGCTTGCAAAGTTTTCCACAGAGTTTTCCACAGGCGGATAAAATATTTCCACATTTTTGTGTAAAAAATAATGTCAATTTACGGGGTAATAGTTAAAGTATTTTCTACTTGACATCAGTAAAAACGGGTGTAAAATCCATTCATAGTCAAAAACACCTACGGGATTTTGACCGATACAGGGAAAAGAAACGAAGGCGGTGACGCATCGTTTGAGAGTAACAAAAGACGGAAAAAAGTTACTATATACGCCTTGAATCGAAGCCGAAAGGCTTGGCTAAGAAAGAGTTGAAAAACTTTTTCAAGTTATTTGGATAAAAACAAATAACACTTTTTGGCAAGGAACCACCAGAAAGGAGCAAAAGTCGCTCAGGAGCGTAAGCAAATGAGCCTCGTTGCCGGGAACGTAACCGGCGGTGGAGGAAAAGCCACCACAACAAAAACCTATTGGCACCAAGTTCTGAGAGGAACAAAACAAAATGTGCAAACAATTTGGGTGCTGACCGGAGAAATGTCCGCCGCGAACATCTTCGGAATACAAAATCGGCAATGAGTAGGGTGCGCATCTGAAAATTGCCACCTTAATTCAAAAATACTTCGGTATTAGAGAAATAAGGAAACAAAACATAGGTGTTATTTTTGAGCAATCAAAAGTAACACCTTGTTTTTTGTGAATAAAAACTTGAAGAATTTGATAAAATCCGACACTTCTTTATCTTAAAAGAATTATATCCGTCCATTCCAAAGGCAATTGTAAACGAATCCTTTCATTATCTATTTTTTGCCAATTCACCTGTTTTCCTTCAATACTAACAGCTTGCTTAAAAGGTTTTGAAAGTTTTAAATCAATGGTCAGAGATTTTATCGGTTGATAGGTGTAGTTCGCTAAAACAATGGCCGAGCCTTCGTTTCCAGTCAAAAGATTGGTTTCAACCACCGGAACATTGGCTTCAGCCACCGGAACAATCTTTGCGGCATCGAGAGCCATTTTAATGATCATTCGCGGTTCAGGAGTCCATTTTTCTTCCAGAGTTGTCGGTTTGAAGTTTGCGAGCTGTCCATAAGCCAACATCGGCATAAAACCAACGGCAATAATCTGACCTTTATTATATTCAGTAATTGTTCCGGCAGTTTGACCATCAGCAAAAGTAGCAAATTTTTTAGAATTTTCAGATAAATCAAGGCGCGAACCGATTACTGGTAAATTGAACGTTTGCTGACTATAATTAACATTTACTGTTGTCAGCGGTTTAATTTTTGGTAAATCAACTCTTTCATTGTAATTATGTAGTTCATTGACTAACCGCTCTGCTGCCCGTTCGCCCCAAACTGTCTTGGCAAATGGAGGTAAATAGGGTTCATTAAATTCATCCCGGGTTGCCGCTCCGGCAGCCAGATACAGAATCCCTCCATCTTTTACCCATTTATTAATCGCCTCAGAAGCTTTGCGGGTAATACATCTGTCAGTAATGTAAAGGACTTTGTAGTCTTTAAGTTTTCCGCCTTCGACATCTTCTTCGCGCAAAAAATTCGGTTGAACCTGAAGATGCCGCAGGGCATGCCAAAGCAAACGTTTTTCGACAAACGGTCCTTGATTATTTGTATTCCAAAGATCGTGACTGACCGAGTAAAGAATTGCTACCGGATCGGTTACGGTTTTCGCAGGAAAAATTATATCTTCCGATTTTTCCAAGTCACGATTTACTTTGGCAATTCCGTGATACATCCCTCGTATATCAGACCAATAATTTTCAGTCCCAATATAGGTCGGACCATAAGTCCAATAGAAAAAAGATTTTGCGCCTTGTCCGAGGCTGGAAAAGGCTTTTAAGCGAAGATATTTTTCATCACTATTGGTCAATAACCCACGTAGCATAATCGGATGTCCATCGGCGGCAGAGCGAGTGAGAGCATTCAGATAAGCAAAGGTTTGTCCGCCTGTCCAGGTGTAATCGGTCCAATACATATAATTGAGTCCCAACCAATCTTCGGTCGAAAATTGAGTTACTGATTCTTGTTGACCAACTTCAAAAATATCAAGCATTCGATAGCTGAATCCAAGATTATAAGCATTCCAGGCATTACCTAAAAAACCATGTGAAGGCAAAAGAATCTCGGTTTGTTTGCCGGGGAAAGTTTCTCTGATCAAATCATTTATTTGCCTTAATTGTTTGGCTGACCACCATTGACCGAATTTTCCTGCATAATACATAATTTTGCGGGTTTGAAGCGGAGCATTTTGCGGTAAAGTCGGCTCATACATAGCTTTGGCAGGATATTCAACTTCATCAATGGGCTGTCCTAAATCTTTATCGGTCAGTCCTTTGCTTCGGAGATAATCACGAAACCATTTATTGTATTTAGTTGGAACATTGATAATATCTACCCCGCTTACTTCGTCCGAAATTACCCAATGAGGCATTGATTGATATTTCCATTTTCCATCTTCGGAATTTTGATCAAAGGTAGTGACGGTGCTTTTCCATGTTGGTTCAACAAATTCCGGCTCAGGCGCATAAAGCCAGGTGTAGCCGTAAGTTCGCATTGCAGCCTCGCGTGCCAGTTTAGGATTGATATTACCAATGACATTAAACCCGAGCAGTTTGAGAGTTTCTATATTCTGACGTTCCAAACTGGGGTCAACTGTTCCCCAAAACTGAGTGATAATATCAAACTTTTTTAAGACAGGAGGCTTTTCGCCAATGACTTCTTTAGCCCATTGGGAGTGCCGCGCAGTCATCTGCGAACCGGTTTCAAATTCTTTGAAATGTTCCCGTAATGGATAAGGTGCCAGAAAAATGATGGTATTGGATTCACTATTTTCAGTAAAAGAAACCAAAACATTTTTTTCATCAGGAGCATCCGCCAGTTGAACTGCAAAAGTGCAGTTATTGACCGGAGTTATCGAATCTTCAAGATTTGCTGCCAACCTGATCGAAGGAAACTCGGCAATTCCGCCTGCCCGATTAAGTTTTTCGTGCCATGGGTAATTAGTCATATCCATCCAATTACTCCAAGTCCCTCCGCTCACATTCGTTGTGACATTTGGAAAATACCAATCGCTCCAGGTTTTTCCTCCCATATGCCTATATCCGCCGGAGGCTATTTTAAATTTACCTTCGCTTGGCTGAACAATCTTAAAGCGCATAAAAAATGGTGATTGCTGAGTTTGCTGCGCCTCCATTTTGGTAATTCCAAATATCAGCAAAAAAGAAAGTGGTCCCAAAAGATAAATAATTAAAAGTTTGGAGTATTGTGTCATGTATTACATTATCGAATATATTATTTGGCTAGACAATTAAAATAAAATTGTGGTCATTAACTAAGATTGTCTCATCAAAGTATCTTTAATGATCTACATCATTCCGGAGTCGTTTATTCAAGGAGAATGATTTACGATTTTGCTAACTGTATTTAGACCATTTACAATAGAGAGTTTATGTTTATTGACCGTGTAAAAATCAAAGTTAAAGCAGGTAACGGCGGAGACGGCGTAACAGCTTTTCGGCGTGAAAAATTTATTCCTCGTGGAGGTCCGAACGGAGGCGATGGCGGAAAAGGCGGAAGCGTTTGGATGGAGGCGGATGAAGGTTACAACACTCTTTTACATCTGCGTTACAATCCCGAACACAAAGCTGAACGCGGGAGGCATGGCGAAGGGTCGAACAAACACGGCAAAGACGGCGAGGATGTGGTAGTCAAAGTTCCGGTTGGAACGCAGATTTTTGATGCTGAATCTAATAATCTTTTGTTCGATTTTACCGAACCGGGACAGCGTTTTTGTGCAGCCAAAGGCGGTAAGGGAGGTTGGGGAAATGCCCATTTTGCCACACCGACCAAACGTGCGCCGAAATATCATTATACAGGCCGGGCCGGCGAAGAAAAAGAGTTGCAGTTAGAACTGAAACTCTTCGCCGATGTTGGACTTCTTGGATTTCCAAATGCCGGAAAATCAACCTTGATTTCGGTAATCTCAGCCGCCAGACCAAAAATTGCCGATTATCCTTTTACTACACTTGAACCAAATTTGGGTGTCGTTGATATTGGCGATTTCCGCACCTTTGTCGTGGCGGATATTCCCGGACTGATAGAAGGTGCACACGAAGGCGCAGGTCTCGGCGACAGATTTCTGCGTCATGTCGAACGCACTAAACTTTTATTGCATTTAGTTGATGTCTCTTCGCTGTCGGGACGGGATCCGATTAAAGATTACGAGATCATCAATCGTGAAATCGCTTCATTTAATCCCGAATTAGCTCAGCGTCCGCAAGTTGTTGTGGCAACAAAACTTGACGCATTGGATGATCCCGAAAGATTGGAAAAGTTGCGGAAACGTGCGAAAAAGGACAAGAAACAATTCTTTGAGATTTCAGCCGTGACAAATCAAGGAACACATGAATTAGTAATGAAAGTCGCGCAAATGTTGGATGATTTGAAAGCCGAAGAGCTTGAATTACAAAAGCAATCTACTTACGAAAGAGAGATGCAAATTCGAATAGAGGCTAAAAAAGACGAAGATCAAACGAATTGAAAGCGGAAGAAATTGAATTGCAAATCAATGACTAACCGACCGAATAAACTTTTTGACCATCGAATGAAAGACGGTTCGCGCAATTTTGCAGACTTGCCCGAATCAGTCTTTTTTGACGAATTACGCGAAATTGCCGAAAAGTTTGAAGGTGCAACAGTTACAGGATTTGTAACTGATTGGGTAACGGAAGTTTGGCTTGATTTTGAATATCGCGGACATAAATTCTCTATCAATAATCAATACGGCGAATATTGGTTTTTTGTCGAAAATCCAAATTGTCCCGATGAAATTTTGCTCAAAGTAATTGAATATTTTGAAAGATTTTTAGACAGATGAAACGAATTGCATTTTACGGCGGCAGTTTTGACCCGCTTCACAACGGGCATTTGAAAATTGCTCAAAAATTGACCGAAGTTTTTGAATTGGACGAATTTGTTTTTATTCCCGCTTTTCACGCTCCGCATAAAAAGGAAAAGAAACCGACTTCCGCCTTTCACCGTTACGCAATGCTTTGTTTGGCGACCAATGATGAGACCAAAATTAAAGTTTCAAAAATGGAACTTGATCTACCGGAAAAGCCTTATTCGATTGAGACTTTGACCAAATTAAAAACTGATTTACCTGAGACAAAAATCTTTTTTGTGATGGGTGCGGATTCGTGGCAGGAGATCACAACATGGCGCGA
>DAORIL010000459.1:0-5634 GCA_035438525.1 Pyrinomonadaceae bacterium | reverse complement strand
ATGGCTGCGTATTATCGAGTTTCGCCGGAAGAAATTCGTGCTTCGTTATCACAACAAGGCGGCGAAAATAGCGTGGCTGATCGGCTTCGCAGTCGTAAATCGGTCGAAATTTTAGTTGATAAAGCTAAAATTACTGATGGTGAGTGGATTGATGAAAAAGCGGCTCAGGCGGCGGCAGAAGCAGAGACTGAGGCAGTTGTAGAAGAGAAGCCGGCTAAGAAAAAGAAAGCTGAGAAAGAAGAAAAATCAGCCGAACCAAAAGAGAAAAAGGCTCGTAAGAAGAAAGAAGATTAATCGGATGTGGGATTTGGGATCTCGGATTGAAGTAAACAATCTAAAATCCAAAATCTAAAATCTAAAATGCGTTTTTCGGGTTTGCTTTTTGAGAGATAAGTTGTAGAATGCGTCTAACAACTGAAAAGTTGTTATTTCAACAACTTATCTCCTTTAAGTTTAACTAAGTTCTTAAACAACACAATTCAAATTATTACAAGGAAAAGAGTTAAAGAAATATGTTAGTTCCAATGGTAGTCGAACAAACTTCGCGGGGCGAACGAGCATTCGACATATATTCACGTTTATTAAAGGATAGCATCATTTTCATCGGAACCCCGATTGACGATACGATTGCTAATTTGATTGTTGCCCAACTGCTTTTTCTTGAAGCCGAAGACCCAGAACGCGACATCAATTTGTATATCAATAGTCCGGGCGGTTCAATCACTGCCGGAATGGCGATCTACGACACGATGCAGTTTATCAAAAATGATGTCACCACCATTTGTATCGGTCAATGCGCTTCGATGGGAGCCTTATTATTGACTGCGGGAACAAAAGGAAAACGGTTTGCACTGCCAAACTCGCGAATCCTGATTCACCAACCTTCGGGCGGTGCTTCGGGGCAAGCTACAGACGTTCGCATCATGGCAGAAGAAATTTTGCGGATGCGCGAAATGACTTCACGTCTGTTATCATTTCACAGCGGACAACCTTTTGACCAAGTTGAAAAAGACGTTGAACGCGACCGTATCTTATCACCTATCCAAGCCAAAGAATACGGCTTGATTGATGAAGTTATCGAACACCGAGAATAGTTAAGAGTTAGCAGAGTCACAGGGAGTTGCAGAAAGTTAAAAATCTAACTCTGTAACTTTCTGTAACTTCCTGCAACTTTCTGAAAACTCTAAAATATGCTGAGAAGACCAGAAGAAATTTTGCGCTGTTCGTTTTGTGGTAAATCGCAGAACGAAGTCAAAAAGTTGATTGCCGGACCGAGTGTCTATATTTGCAATGAATGTATAGACATTTGTAATGAAATCATCAATGATGACGAGCGCACCGAATCGGTAGGAACCGCTCCGCTTCCAAAACCGCAGGAAATCCGTGCGTTTTTGGATGAATATGTCATTGGTCAGGACGAAACTAAAAAACGTCTTTCGGTAGCAGTGTATCAGCATTACAAGCGAATTGAGCTTGCCCGTCGCCGCGCTGATGTCGAAATTCAAAAATCAAATATTCTTTTAATTGGTCCGACGGGAACGGGTAAAACTCTTTTGGCGCAAACTCTAGCTAGAGTGTTAAATGTTCCGTTCTGCATTGTTGACGCAACTACTTTGACCGAAGCCGGATACGTTGGCGAAGACGTCGAAAACATCATTCTCAAACTCGTCCAATCGGCGGGCGGAGATGTTGAACGGGCGCAAACGGGTATCATTTTCATTGACGAAATTGATAAGATTTGCCGCAAGGACGACAACCCTTCGATTACGCGGGACGTTTCGGGTGAAGGTGTTCAACAGGCTTTGCTCAAAATTTTAGAAGGGACAGTTGCTAATGTTCCACCGCAAGGCGGACGCAAACATCCGCATACCGAATTTTTGCCGGTTGATACAACCAATATTTTGTTCATTTGCGGTGGTGCCTTTGTCGGGCTTGAAAGAGTTGTTGAACGTCGGATGAAAAATAAGTCACTTGGATTCCAGGCTGAAGTTAAATCCAGCAAACAACGGATGAACGAAGCGATTGGAATGCTGGAACCGGAAGATTTGATTCGTTATGGACTAATTCCCGAATTTGTCGGCAGATTGCCTGTTCTTGGAACCTTGAACGAATTGGATGAAGAAGCACTCATCAAAATTATGACCGAGCCGAAAAATTCTCTGGTCAAACAGTATCAGCGAAAATTTGAATTTGATAATATTCGGCTCAAATTTACCGAAGACGCAGTTCGTGCAATTGCCCGCGAAGCCTTTGAACGCAGAGTCGGCGCACGCGGTTTGATGATGATCATGGAAGAAGTTCTGCTCGAGCCGATGTATATTTTGCCTTCGCAAAAACGGGTTAAAGAACTTGTGATTACCAAAGATATTGTTGAAAAGAAAGCAGTTAATTTTGATACGCTTTTTGAAGTGGTCGAAGATGTGGCTGCGTAGGATGCAAGTAAAAAGTTAAGAATTGCTTTAAATCAATGAAGCTAAAAAAAATGAAAGTTGGAATCAATTTTATTGTGATTTCAACTTTTTTATTTTTTCTCACCTCATGTTTTTCAGCTAATCAATCCAATCAAAATTCACAAACTACCGAAACACCTGTTGAAATTCCTACGCCAAACATCAATCTGGCAAAACCGCTCGAAATTTCTAAACTTCCCGCTGATATTTCCCGATGCGAAAAAATCAATCAAACTATTGATACGAGTGAGTTTGCCAACGCTCGTTGGGGAATAATTGCTATTAGTTTAAAAGATGGTCGCGTAGTTTGTGCACGTGAGACAAACAAACTTTTTAATCCGGCTTCAACTCAAAAACTGCTGACCTCAATTGTTGCTTTGGATAAACTCGGTGCAAATTTTCGTTGGAAAACCTCGGTTTATTCAACCAAACAAATTGAAGGCGATACGCTTAATGGCGATTTAATTTTATACGGAACAGGGGCGCCCGATTTTGATGAAAATGGATTGGATAAACTGGTTAATGAATTGAAAAATAAAGGCTTAAAGCATATCAAAGGAAATTTGATTGGTGATGAGAGCTATTTCAGAGGCGACAAAGTTGGCGACGGTTGGGCGTGGGGCGAATTACAATGGTATTACGGTGCCGAAGCCGCGGCGTTGACCTTTAATGAAAATCAGGCAGAAATTAGTTTGAAAAACGGAAAGCCTGTTTCTTCGACCGATTACGTTAAAACCAATGGCGAAGTTAAACCAACTCAAGACATCGAAGCTATCGGATTAAAGCGCGAAATCAATGAAAACGAAGTTTATGCCTGGGGCAACGGAGCAAATTTACAAGCCAAAATTTCGGTCAGTAAACCAGCGTTTTGGGCGGCAAAAAGTTTCAAAACAAAACTCGAAAAAAACGGAATCACTGTTGATGGTGAAGTGAAATTTATTGATTGGAAAGCGGAAAATAAATTTGATGTTTCAAATGCCGTCGAATTAAGTTCGACTGAAAGCGCAACACTTGGCGAAATTATCCGCAAAATGAACAAAGATTCGGTTAATTTATACGCCGAATTGATTTTACGCACCCTTGGCAAAAAGTTTGGCGAAACTGCGCCTGATGAAAATCCAAAAATAAATAAACTTCGTGGAGATGATTTAGCCGGAGCATCAGTTATCAAAAAATGGTTGGCGGAAAACAACATTGCGACGGATGATATCCAAATTCACGATGGTTCGGGATTATCAAGATTAGATTTTGTGACACCGGAAGCGATGGGACGCGCCATTGTTTTTGCTTCGCAAAGTAAATTTGCAGATGTTTTCAAAAGTTCTCTGCCGATTGCCGGAACCGACGGAACACTGCGCGGACGTTTGAGGAGTTTATCAGGCAAAGTTTTAGCTAAAACAGGTTCGATAACTTATGTTAATGCGTTAGCCGGTTATGCGAAAATAGCGGATGAAACCTTTGTTTTTGTGATAATTACAAATAATGAAACCCGGAAAAATGATAGTTTAAGTGTAGTTGATTCGATTGTAACGGGATTAGTAAATTAGGGGAAATTTTAACGCAAAGGCGCAAAGATGCAAAGACACAAAGGATTTCAGGTAAAAAGGCAAAAGTAAAGAGTAAAAATAAAAAGCAATTCAAAAACTTTGCGTCTTCCACCCTTTGCGCCTTTGCGTTGAAAAAAAAATCTACCTCAAAAAAAGTCCGAAAAAGAACAGCAGCCACAGGAAAACTAAAACAAACGCAGGCAAAATCATCGCCACTAAACAACCGACATTCATCCACGATTCCTGATTCCATTCCAGACGCGGACATTTTGGACAGAACTCTTCGCTTTCCAAATAAGGTCGTCGGCATTGCTCACAAATCTTGAGCTTCATCAGAGATAGAATAACAAAACATTGCACACTTCAGAACAGCTTTTGACTGAATTTTTGTTTTCTGACAAAGTAGAGAAACTACTATGGAAATACAAACTTTAGAAGCTGTAATGTCGCTCCCGAAAAATGGGAGAAAGGATTGGACTGAATTGATGTATGGGAATATTATACCGCCTGAAAATATTGAACTTAACGAGGTTGTCGTTTCAGCTACGGCAATCTTTCCTAATGGCGTAAAAGTTATTGGTGGGGTCAAAAAATACACTGAATATTGCTACAAATTTTTTGACATTTACGATGCACAGGGAAATTTATTTGAAAATCCGCCGCTTGACGTTTCCGACAACGAAGATTTTATGCAAAAAGGTTATTTTTTTAATATTAATGAAGATGAATCGGTCGAATATCATTTGATAATCGAAGAAGAAAGTTAGTCTGTTTTTTGTTCTGCTGACAAATCGCCTTTCAACTTTTTTTGTGATAACCTTTCTCTCTTCAAAACTTATTTTCAAAAGGAAATTTTAACGTAATTTATGATTGATGAATTTGCGTTCGATTCAAATGAAGAACGCCTCAAACACCGTCATAACGGGACGGGTTGGATAGAAGTTATTGTCGGCTCGATGTTTTCGGGCAAATCGGAAGAATTGATTCGCCGTCTGCGTCGTGCCCGCATTGCCCGTCAGAAAGTTCAGGTTTTTAAGCCGAAAATTGATGATCGTTATTCAGTGGTTGAAATCGTTTCTCATTCGGATATGCGTCATGATTCGATTGCAGTCGCAAATGCACAGGAATTACTTGATGCAATTGAAGAAGGAACTGAAGTTATCGGAATTGATGAAGGGCAATTTTTGGACGATGGTTTGGTCAAAGTTGCCAACGAATTAGCCGGTCAAGGAATCCGCGTCATTATTGCCGGATTAGATCAGGATTATACCGGAAAACCTTTTGAGCCGATGCCTCAGCTCCTTGCAATTGCTGAATTTATTACCAAAACTCACGCCATTTGCGTTAAATGCGGTGAAACGGCAAATTATTCACAACGGACAGTTGCCTCAGAATCTCGGGTCGAAGTCGGCGCCAGCGATAAATATGAAGCGCGTTGCCGCAGATGTTTTGTGCCGCACGCCGATTCGCCAACTACTATTTAAGATTTTGAATCCAAATTTTATTCCGGGCGAAAAATATGTAGATAAGAATATGATATTGTTTCTTAAGGAGAAAAAATATGAGTAATTTACAAATCGTTCAAGATGCATATGCAAAATTTGGTAGTGGCGATATTGGAGGACTGATAGCTCTTT
>DAORIL010000458.1:0-5683 GCA_035438525.1 Pyrinomonadaceae bacterium | reverse complement strand
GTGGTGCATACATAAAGGCTTTGCCTGATTTTCGGCGTGTCAAAAATCCTTTTTTATACAAACGGTCGAGTGTTGTCATCACCGTTGTATAGGCAAACTTATCGCCGAACGATTCAGCAACCTGACGGACACTGACTTCTTTTAATCGCCAAACTTCGTTCAGCGTTTCGCGTTCAAGATTTCCGAGCGAAGTTGCAATTGCTTCCTGCGGAGAGCGAAAACCGCGAAAAAGAAACTTTGGGACTTTCATATTTAGCGAGTATAAAAGAAATTTAGATTTAGTCAATCGTTGTAGTTTTTCAGAAACTAAACTTTCTTTTTCACTTCTTCACATTCTGAATTTTGCATAACTCTAAACTTAACAATTTTAGTAATTAAATCCATTGGCATCGGCTTATCTATAGGAAATTGAACAGAGCCTTTACCCTGTTTATATTTTGAAAGTTCTTCGGCAAATTCTGCGTGACCAGTCGGAGTTGCGTAAAATCCGATATGATTTTTGAAGGCGGCAAAATAAACCAGCGGTTTTCCGTTTAATTTGTAACCGGGCATTCCATAGCTGATAGATTCATCTGCATTAGGCGCAACAGTTTTGATAGCTGCGCGAATTTCTTCCAAAATCACTTGAGTTTCTGTTGGAAAATCTGCGATATATTCATCTACGTTTTTAATTGATTTTTGCATCACTTTTACTGTTTTCTGACTCTCCCTTCAATCTTTGGTGTGTAGGTTTCAAATTGCTTCAAATATTTAATCATTGCCTGGACCATTTCTACCCGTGTGTTTTTGTAAGAAAGATTTTTGCCGAAAATCAAAAATCCATCACCGCCATCAGCTAAAAAGTTTGAGGTCAATACTTTATAAGTTTTGTTATCATCCAGCGGAACGCCTTTGATATTGCATTTGACGATGCGGCTGCCGACAGGTCTGCTTTCGTCATAAACCATTTCGACACCTTTCGAAACCTGCAAAATTCCGTTGGTCAAACCTGCTCCGTGTTCAAAGATTTTTCGCATATCACTGCCTTTCATTTCCAATTGAACAATCATGTTAGGGAATGGAAACGCTGAAATCAGTTCGCCGACCGTAACTGCTCCCGTATCAATGTCCTGACGCAATCCGCCGCTGTTTGTCACCGCAAAATCGAATTCCGGATGAGTGTTGAGCATCGCGTCGGCAACCATATCGCCCATTACGGATTCTTCGCTGTATGAACGGGTGAGAGGTTCAGTTGATTTTGTAACTATTTCATCTGTAATAACTTTCAGTTTATCATTCCATTTTTTAATGATCTTGACCATTTCGGGATCGTCAGGAACTTCGTCATCATACAAATAGTTGAAATGATTTTTATAACTCGTGATTTTGTCCTGTTTTTTGTCGTAGGTGATTTCGAGCTTGCCGAGTTCGATCGTATAAGCATCGGTTGAAACGATGATTGTGCCGTTGGAAATGAGCGGTTCGGGTGTGCCGCTGTGTGGATGTCCTGTAATCATCAGATCAATTCCCGGAACAGCTTTTGCCAAATCCATATCGTGCTGATGATTACGGACAACATCTTTTTCTCCTCCCGAAGACTGGGTGCCGGGAATTCCAAGGTGAATGAGCAAAATGATAAGGTCGGTTTTTGGTTTCAGTTCCTTGATATATTTTTGTAAATATACTTTTTCATCTCTGGCTTCAACGCCTTTTATCATTTCGTCGGAAGTCGTATCGTAGAAAGCAAATTTTTCGTGCAAACCGATGATGCCAAGACGGATTCCATTCACATTTTTGATGATATAAGGTTTATTCCAGTGAAGTTTATCAGTTCCTTTCAAGAAAATATTGCCGTTGAGCATCGGAAATTTCGCCTTTTTAAACTGCTCCTGAGCATTTTCCCAACCGTAATCGAATTCGTGATTGCCAACGCAAGCCGCATCAAGTCCGAGATAATTTGCCGCGTCAATCACCGCTTCGCCTTTGGTCAACGAACTTACATAGGGTCCCGCAAAGAAATCTCCCGCATCAAAATAAACTGTGTTTGAATTAGCGGCTTTTTCTCGTTTAACTAATGTAGCAATATTAGCAAAACCACCAATTAGTCGGGTTTTATCTGCCCAAGGAACGATCTGTGCCTCAAAATGCGAATGTAAATCGTTGGTATATAAAACAGTTAATTTTTTCTCTTGAGCAAAAACTGCAAAACTCAAAAGAAGAATTACGAATAAGACGGAAAATTGTTTTTTCATCACGCTAATTTTTAACAGATTTTGGTCAAAAATAAAAAAGGACGAAGCCGAAACTTAGTCCTTTGAAATTTAGTTGATAATTCTGAAATATTATTCACTCAATAATTTTCTTTAACGAAATTCCCGTAATCACTCCCAAAACAATTCCTCCCGCCAGAATCAGCAAAAGATTAATTAAAGCCATTACTAAATTCATATAACCTGCAACTTTGATTGTCATCGTGTAATCAATCGTAAAAACAGTCGCCACAGCTAAAATCCAACCAATGAAACAGCCCAAAATCCATAAAGATGCTTTCGGTGAAAGTTGTTTAAGGAGCAAAAATTGGAGTGATCCGAGGGCTAATGCTCCGAATATAATGCCTATTGGGAGTTTGTAAGAAATTGTCCCACTTGGCATTAGATCTAAAATAATAATTGGAACACCCATTCCCAAAACAGAGAACAAAATCCAGAGCGCATTGACAGCGACAAACTTTCTAAGCCAGAGCCATTGGACAAATCCGACTCCTGCGCCCATTCCTAAACCTAAATAAAACTGCATTCCTTCGATGCCGATTGAATCCAAAAAACCTGAAAGCATCATAATCAGAATAACGCCCAAAAACCAACCTCCAAAAGTTGCTAATGTCCATCGTCCAACGCTGAATTGTTTTTCTGCTTTGCTAATCATATTTGTAAATTTTGGTAAAAGTGGAAAACACCAATAATTTAGCTTGAAATTAAAAAATAAAAAAGGACGAAGCCGAAACTTCATCCTTGTCTTTATTTTTACAAATCATTTTTAATTAGCTAAGTTTTGGAACTTGTTTTTCAGCGAGTAACCGTTTTTATTATAAGTGGCTGTAACTTGTTCAAGTAATATTTGTTTTGAAGTCATAGTTATTTCTTTTTAAACTCAAAAAGCAAATGGTAAATTGTGATTTCGCTTTTGTCCGTTCTTTCGTGAAATGAAGTGAAACTATGTTTCCAATTACTGTTTGTGGGATTTTGAATTGATTTTGTTGGATTTGTTGGATGGAAATTTTGTGCATTTGTAACATTTGAATTAAAAATATCGTCAGTGTTTCCTTTTACAACAAAACCAATCATTCCTGCAAATTCATCTTTTTTTGCATATTTCAAATCAATAAAACGAATTAAACCATTGGTTAAATACTGTCCTTTTTCAGTTTGAATACCGAAAAAACACTTACACTCAATCTCGAAACTACCAAAAGAAGAAATGAAAAACGTCAAATCTACACGACGCTCTTCTTCTTCAGAAACCATAGTCCATTTCTCATAATTGATTTGGATTAAATTTTTTTCGAGATATTTTTCCAATAATGGATTTCGTGTTGTTAAATCCCAATAAAAACGATTACGAATTTTGTTTTCATCATCAACTGATTTATCAATGGAATTGTAGCTTTTTATTATTGCCTGCAAATATAAATCAATAACATCTTTCCGCGTCTTAAATTGGCGGAAGTGTGAGAGCCAAATATTTGCGAAATTTTCAGTCATTAGTTGTGGGAAGTTGTGAGAGCAACAAACCTATTTCTTCGTTTGCATCTTTGATAGCTTGTCGGGTTGTCCAATCTTTGAACAGATTGCTTTTGACGATATACATCAATTTTTCGTCATAAATTTTTACTTTATCTTCATTCAGAATCTTTGTAGTATCTGCTTGCGTGATTTGCTGATTTTTTACGAAATTCAAAATTTCGAGAGTTTTGTCCTCAACCAATGAAACATCATCATTTTTATTTACAATGGTAAAACAAATTGCAGTTCCAATATTGGCTGAAATGTAATATTGAGTCGCAACTAATTTGCTGTCTGCTTCTAGCATCAACCCAAATACTTCAGCAAATTTTTCAGCGTAATTTTCGATGTCAGACTTTCTAACGAATTTATCTTTTCCTTTGGCACGGTCAACTTTGATTTGATAAAATTCACGAATGATTTCTTTTTCATATTCTTTCAATCCGTAAAGGTCAAAAACTAAATCGTCAATTTGGTCTTCGACTTGAGCAGATGTTTGTCCATTGGCTTTTAGATTTTCGACTTTCAAAACTAATTTGTTTAATTCGCCATAAATCTGACTTTCTTTATCTATCTTCGGAATAGGCAGATTTTCAACATCAATATTTCTAATTGTGTCCCTTTTTTCTGAACCTTTTCCCCATTGAGCAGAAATATTGTAGAAATAACAACCCATTAACTTTGAATTAATAATTCCCAAATAGGGAGTATAGTTTTCAATATGCTCATCTTTTTCTTTTAGCTTGATACAAAGAATATTGTGTTTGAAGATAATCTCATCTGATACTCTAATTCCTCGAAATCTGGCTTCATCTGTTTTTAGTGGACGCACAGGAATTAAAATTCTGTTTCCCTTAAATATTTCTTCATCCCTGCGTCTATGCAAATCTTGATTCCAATCGAATTCTTGCAATTCGTTTTTTACGCAATATCTTTCAAAGTCCGTTGGTTCAATGATCTTTTTCCAAATAGGATCACCTAAACTTTCCATATTTGCCTTTGGCTGAAATCCTGAACGACATTCAATAGTCAATCTGTCGTCAAAAGAAAGTTTGTTTTTTATCAACTTATAATCTTCAAAATCGCCATTAACCAAAATTCGCCACAACAGATCATCTTCAATGAATTTATTTTGCTCAACTTCATTTATATCCTTTTGTGTGTAATGAATAATTTGAAAATTTTCCGAAAAATCGTTTAGCTTTGGCGAAATATATTTAATTTTATTGGATTTTGATTTTGGCAATTCAAACACAACGACAGCGCAAGGTTCGGTAGCACCTGTTGAAATAGTTTTGCCATTAATCTTGCCAATAGGATTCTTTCTAAAAAGAATTTTGTTGTAGTTTGATAGCTCGTAAAAATAATTTAACTGGTAATTAGCCAAAAATTCTTTACGAAAATCTTCCGAATTATCATTCAAAAAGATTGAATTTTTTACTACCAAAGCACAAATTGTGTCGTCTTTGCACCATTTTTTTACACGAGCTAAAAATGCTTGAGAACGCTCATAATCAGAAATGTTTTTATAAATTTCTTCTGTTTCGATTGCTTTACGTTCATTCTCATCTTGAGTATTTGGCTCTTCACCTTTTTTCGTAGGTTTTACCGATCCCCATGGTGGATTTGAGACAATACAATCAAAAGATTTTTCTTCAAAAACCTTATCAGTTAAAGCGTTTGCTTGAAGTAAAGTCCGACCAATCAACGATGGCAAAATCGGGTTTGAAACCTCAATTTGTTTGCGAATAAATTCCGGCTTTTCTGTTTCGATTAAAGCCAAATACAAACTGAAAGCCGCAATCGGTAAAGCATTTTCGTCAACATCAATGCCAAACAGTTGGTTTTCCAAAATTGATTTTTTCTTTTCGTAGCTATCTTCCTTTTTTACAATTTTCTTAAAACTTTCAACTAAAAAGGAA